>JBGOYR010000087.1:0-5138 GCA_041479765.1 Bathyarchaeia archaeon
GTCAGTTTCCGTCTCATCTCGATTAGTATGCGGTAGCCGTCGTTCCACCAGCCGACGATGATCTCCCGTCCAGAGAGCACGGTGTCGAATATGCCGCCCAACGTGCGATTCACTATTTCGCCAAAGCAAACATGAACAATCAGATACTTGTCAAAAGCCTCAACCAAAACATGCTTATCCGTAGGCAACGGCGCACCCTGCTTTAAGTGCTCTTGCACTTCCTTGACCGCCTCAACCAGAGCAGCCTTGCTCGTAGAGAACTTTTCTGCAACCTTTTCCGCCGCAGCCTCAGCACTCTGAGCCTCTTTCAGTGCCTTCTGAATCTCCTCTCTCATGGCACCTGTCTGCTTAGCCAAATCCAATGGCAGTGGAATCATCTCGCCGTCCCACCCT
This sequence comes from Bathyarchaeia archaeon, assembly GCA_041479765.1. Classification (GTDB taxonomy): domain Archaea; phylum Thermoproteota; class Bathyarchaeia; order Bathyarchaeales; family Bathycorpusculaceae; genus DATKKK01. Next base: position 394 of record JBGOYR010000087.1, read on the forward strand.
GGAATCGCTGCCAGAGGGTCTTCTGAAGGAACCACGTAGACCGTGCCCGTTTCCTCCTCTATCTGGACGATGCGCCACACTTTTCCTCTTACGATGATGTTCAGTCCGACTCTGGCGTCCAGAGCCATGAACTCGTCGCCCAGCACGCCGATCTTCCTATCTGAGATCACGTTCACCATCGGATAGCGCCTTTCGTCAGGAATCATGCTCAAATTCTCAAAATAGTACTTCCTAGTTCTCTTCGCCTTCTTCAACAGCTTTCCTTCTTCGTCAAACCTTAACTCACCCAAGCTGTCTAAAAAGTCTACCACATCCAGAAGCTGATCCTCGGACAGGTTCCTGTACGGGTATGCTCTCTGCAGAATTGCCAGAAGCTCCTTCACGCTGACGATGTCTTTGTCTATGAGAATGCCCACGATTTGGTGAGCCAGAACGTCCAGAGCACCCTCATGAATCAACACGGGCTCAAGCCTGCTCTCAATCGCATTCTTGACAGCAGCAACAGACTCCAGCGTGTCATCAGGAAAAGCCGTCACTATCACGCCTTCAGAGAGCGCATCCCACCTGTGACCGCTGCGACCAACCCGCTGAATGAGACTGTTCACCTGTCTCGGAGAAAGATACTGAATCACAAGATCCACGCTGCCTATATCAATTCCCAGCTCCAGTGTGCTCGTGCAAACAAGAGCCTTCAGCTTGCCAGCCTTGAAGTCATCCTCAATCTGGACACGTTCCTCCTTGGACAAGCTCCCGTGATGAACCGCAATATCGCTTCTGCCGAGTTGACTGAACTTGTGTCCAAGCATCTCCGCATTCTGCCTACTATTCACAAAGATCAGCGTAGACTTGTGACTATCCACGAGTTCCACCATGCGCCTGATTCTAGCGGCAGCCTCTGGCGCAGTCCTCAGCTTCCCAGCCATTTCATAGTCAATATCACTAGGGCTCGGAGTTTCGACATGATACTTGTAGCCTTTGAACAGCGAAGCCTGCACGATTCTGATGGCTCTACCCGTTCCTGCCACGAACTGCGCCACCTCATCAGGATTCCCCACGGTAGCTGATAGACCGATTCTCTGGAAATCCTTCCCCACAATCTCTCTCAAACGTTCCAAAGCCACAGAAAGCTGAACCCCTCGCTTGTCTCCTGCAAGCTCATGAACCTCATCAACAACCACATACTGAACGCTCGCCAGATGCTGCCGCATGCGTGAACCCGGCAGAATCGCCTGCAAGGTCTCAGGCGTCGTAACGAGCATATTCGGTGGACTGATCGCCTGCCTACGTCTAAGCTTCATCTCAGTGTCGCCATGCCGAACCTCAATCACAATACCAAGACGTTCAGCCCAAAAAGTCAGCCGCTTCAGCATGTCACGGTTCAAAGCCCGCAAAGGCGTCACGTAAACAACCGATATTCCTCTTCGCTTCTCCTGTTGAATCAGCCCTGAGAAGATCGGAAGAAGAACGGCTTCGGTTTTCCCGCTTCCCGTCGGCGCGATCAACAGCACGTTGTCGCCATCGAGAATGGGCGGAATGGTCAGCGTTTGAGGTAGCGTCGGTTCTGTAAAACCCAGCTCGCTTAATCCTTCGCGGATTGGCTTAACTAGGAGCTCGAAAACGTTCTTGTCGGGATTCTGCTTTTTCATTACTGTGTGTCGCCGAGAACTAGGTGATGGAAAAGGCACTTATCCTTTGCTGGGGAAGGAAAACCTATTCCTGATATTGTATAGTCCTTTTCAAACGCAATGCATCTTTTCCTCTGCCGTAGAAATCCTTGATCTTTTCGAAGGTTTCGAACCCATTCTTTGATGCGAAACCGATCGTCTTTTCATTCTTGAACTGTGTATGAATGCTCAAAGCTGGGAAACCTCTTGCCTTTGCAACCTTCAAGGCTTTGCTGACTAGGAGCGTGCCTATTCCAGTTCGCTGAAAGTCCGGATGCACATCAAGCCAGTCAACCTCCAACGAACCGTCAGCGTTAGGCGTGAGAATCATGAATCCGATAGACCTCGTGTCTAGGTCAGCCACCCAAACCTGATCCTTCCGCGTAAGCTTCTCCAGTCTGGCTTTGAGTTCGGCAGGAGCCTTCTTCCCCCAACTCGAAGTCTTCTCCAAAGTGGCAGCGTAGTCAACAAAATCTCTCGTTTGGTATCTTCGTATTTTCGGCATGTGATCCCAGATTAGCTCTTGAGAGTGAAAGTCAGTTTAATGTTTTTCTCTTGCTGCCAAGGAATGCAGACCATTTCTTCGAACTTTCCTTCAACAAGAACGCCGCTAAACTCGGACTCCAGTGGTTCCTTCCTTGAGCAGAAAACGAACTCTCCGGCGTTGTTCGTCCACACCGTCAGGCCTCTGGTTCTCCCTTTATGGATTAGATGTAGGAATGCTCCTTGCATATCCATCTGCAGTATGCTTATTGCCATTTGGCCTTCTAGCATGTTTTGAAGCGTATGAACTGCTTCGTCAATGTCAGCATTGGCTTTGAGGATTTCCTCAAAACAGTGAGGTATGACCTCTGAGTCGATAAGTCCAAACCTTTCAGATTCCAGGATATGCTCGTTGCCCAACTCCTCTTTAAGCGCTTCGTAATTCCTTATGTAGCCGTTGTGGACGGAGACCACCTTCAGACCGTCGTGACACGCTGCAACATACGGCTGAGTAACTTCCCTGAATCGGGCAGTCTCCATGAACTGCGGACTGGGCATCCGCACATGCGCCATCAGAACCCTCGCCTCGTTAACCTTGACCAGTTCAGCCAACTTTCTAACCGGTGAAACGTCTCCAGCCTTCCCTATCTTTTCCAACAAAAGGCTTCCATCAGAGTTCAGGATAGCTATCCCTGCTCCGTAGCCGCCGACAGGGTTCGGCTCACCTGCGTACTGATGAACTTCCAACTTCTCAAGAAGCTTGATCACTTCTGCCAGCAGTACCGGTCTGTTCAGCTTGAAGCCGAAGATCCCGCACATCCGCCCTATCCCCTTCTAAGTCTTAGACAGCATTTTTGAGCATAAAAGCTCTTCAGACTGGCCTGCCTCAGAGCTGCCGTTTCGTCGCGTAAAGCCTTTTATAGATTCCGCAACAAGGTTAAAGCCCTGATGAACAATGCCGAAGCTTCTTGTGCAAGCCAAAGGTCTGTCTAAGCGTTATGGTAGGGTTACTGCGTTGAACGGGCTTGATCTGGAGGTTGAAGAGGATTCGGTTATGGGTTTGATCGGCCCTAACGGGGCTGGGAAGACGACGGCGATCAAGATAATTCTGGGGCTGCTTCGACCCGACAGCGGTGAGGTCATGGTTTTCGATGAAGCTCCTTGGGACAATCCTGATATTAGAAGGCTTGTCGGCGTGGTCCATGAAAAGGCCTTTTTTCCAGCTCACCAGAAAGCGCTGGATTACCTGCGGAGGGTTTGCAGAATCTTCGGGGTCCCTGAGGACCGAGCACTTGAAGTGCTGGAATCGGTAGGGCTGCAGGAAGCTTGGGATAGACCCATCAGGGCGTTGTCGGCTGGCATGCTGCAAAAATTCGGAATAGCCCACGCGCTGATTCACAAGCCCAAGTTCGTCATAGCTGACGAGATGACAGCGAACCTCGACCCTCAAGCACGAAGCAACCTCCTAGACCTTGTTGTGAAACTTCACAAAGAAGAAAAAGTCACTTTTCTGCTTTCCTCGCACATACTTCCGGAACTTAGCAAAATATGCGATTCAGCGACCATAATCACTTACGGAAAAGCTGTGGCTTCCGGGAACCTCGTTGAGCTCTACGACAAGTTCGCCGCACGCACGCTGCGAGTCTCAACTGATCAACCTGAGGTTTTGGCAGCTTCAATTCGGACACTTCCATATGTGCAGGCAGTGGATATCGATTCGCGAGGGCTCAGCGTTCGAGTGAATCAGGGGGATGAGGACAAGCTCTACGGAGATGCGCCATCATTGGCCAAGAAGGTTGGGGCCAAGATCCTGGGAATTGAAACTGGAAGCGCGTCTCTTGATGAATTGTACAGACTGGTTGTAACGAAGGACGGAGGCAAGATAGCATGACGGAAAAACGCAAGGGCAGAGCATTTCTGGAAATCTTTGCTTCCGCGCTTCAAGAGGATTACAGGTTTCCGATTTTGGAGCTGTTTGCGTTTCTCTACGCGTTGAGCTCGTTTGTTCTTGCCGGGTTCAACCTCATGGGTGGGGCTCCTTCAGAGGAACTTGCGGTTTACAGTCTTGTGTTTTCCTTGTCAGGCTTGCCGCTGAACATATTCTTGCTCTTGGTTTTCAAGAACATAGCCTTCGGTTTGGGGAGCGACTTGGAGAAAGGCACAGTTCAAACAATATTTTCTTATCCTTTGAAGAGGCATGCCGTTCTGACGGCGAAGCTTCTTTCAGCAATTGGCGTGTCACTGCTGATATTCTTCAGTGCTCAAATGTTTGCCTTGATGATTTTGGCCTCAGACAGGATTCTCCCCTACATGCATATTGTCGTTCTTGCCTATCTGGCGAACTTGAGCTATCCGCTGCTTCTGGCTTTCATAATCTTGTTTGTGACACTCTTGGTCAGGAAAGGCGGGTCAGCCCTAGTTCTGGGCATAGTATTGAGCTTCTTGATAAACGTCTTCTCAGGAGTTGCCCAACTCGCCTCATGGATGACCAAGTCTGCAGTGCCATTGCAGATACTGGCCGTTTTCAATCCAGCAGTAGCTCTGCAATCCCACTACAATGCTTTCTCCTCTATCGTCGGCCCAATATGGGAACCCAAC
>JBGOYR010000088.1:0-5091 GCA_041479765.1 Bathyarchaeia archaeon
CAAGCCAGATGACGACTCCGTAGAGCTACATACCTCAGTGATACACAATCCGATGCTCCACCAATTCGAATAGCGCCGTGTCGTTCATTCAAGACGTTTGTGCTATTCCATACCCCGAGTCAGCGATGTTTTCCGTGACCGCTTCGAAATCCTTGAAGGGCAACGCAACTATGAGCTCATTTGGAGACCATTTGTTTCCCTGTCTTTCGAAGGCCGAGATGAAGTTGATTTCAGGTTTTCCTTTTGCCAAGGTATTTGTTATCGTTGAACATATGCTGCTCGCAGCATGATACGTGAGAGGTTCAGCTCCTCTAAAAGAAGCCAACCCCAGAATTCTGTCAGCCTGAGCGGGGTTCACGAAGAGGAAAACCAAGTCGGGGTCCACCTCGAATCTCTCAAGAGGACCCAAAACGAAAAAACTTCCCCTGCTGACCGGTTGTGGCTGTTTGCGCACAGAATCCAGGGCAACATTCATCGATTCATAAACCCTATGCCCCTTGCTCACCAAAACCGACGCAATCGCCTCCAGAGGAAGAAGCTCCAGACCAATGAAATGCCGACCACCAGAACAAACACAATTCTCCCTAGAAAAGCTGATCATAACCTCTTCGTGCCTGACAACATCAAAAGCCTCACAGACCTTAAGCTTCCTCTCACGATCCCCACTTTCACTGGGACTGTCCGAAAACTTTCCTGCAATTGGAGCCCATTTCAAACCCAAAACCTGGACTATCCTTTTGACCTCTCCTTCAAACTTGAACATCCTGTTCCCTTCATCGATTGGTGAGTCTGGCCAGCATATATTCTTTGGGAAAGACTTGGTCAAATCCCTCCTGATGACAGTTCGCCAAAAGACGATCCCTTAAATCTTGAAGACCTTGCAGAGCTGGAAGCGATAAGCTTATGAATAGAGACACAGCGTGTATTGTGGGGTTTGCCGGTCATAGGGCGCGGGCTCCACCTGATCCCGTACCGAACTCAGAAGTTAAACCGCGTTCCGTTCCCGGTGGTAGTGTGGTCTTCGGCCACGTGAACCCAGGAAAGCTGGCAACCTCACTTCAATACTATCGCTAACCTTCCAATCTGGAGGATACTTACTCAAAACTTATAACTGACCGTTTGATAGTCTTCCAAAAAGGTGAATGAATTCGTGAGTATCATAGCCGCAATGATGACCATACAGAATGGTTTAATGCAGTTTCCAACTGACATTCAGACAATTTTGAGCATACTGTTCTACGTGGTTTTCGCCGTGTTCATGTTTTACGGTCAACGAATCCAAATGTACATCATGATCAGAGAGGTCCAAGGCTCGCTCTACAGGCTGAAGTACATAAGGGACGAAGGACGAAAAATCACGATTGAAACCATCAAAGAAATCGGAAAACCCCAAACCGATCCAACTGTGCGAATCGACAGGTTCTTGGAATACTTCACCATAGGGCCACAGAATCTCGATCCGGCAGGCATAGTCTGGAAGCTTGAACACATACTTGACGTTAGAGACACTCGCATGAAAGACGAAGTGAAATTGATGGCGCCGTCTGCAGACGAGACTCAGGCAAACAACCTGGAGAATACGCTTGAGGCGGCGATGGCGCTTAACTACATCTACAAGGTAATCAGGCATTTCTACGTGCTCGGCAGGAAAACGCTCAGCCTGTACGTAATCATGCAAATACAGATGATACTGCCTCTCATTATGCGGGAAGCAGAAGCCTACGCCAGCGCGCTCAAAGCCTTCGCATACGGACAACCCATAGGCGACGGAGCAGGCGCGTTAGTAGCCGCTAAGCTCACGTACGGGCACGAAAAGAGAAAATTAGCTAAAGACTGCGTTATGGCAACAGTGCCCCTAGAAGGGCGTACGGCCTTCGTTATAAAGGCAGAAGGCCCCGGCGGAAACGTGGGCAAGCCTGGAGACGCAATCAAGACGGTCATTGATGAGAATGAGGGGAAGATTGCAAACATCATAATGGTTGATGCCGCTTTGAAGCTTGAAGGAGAACCAGTCGGCGAAGTCTCCGAAGGAGTTGGCGCAGCCATAGGCGGACCGGGCGTCGACCAGTTCAAGATTGAAGAATCCATATTGAAGTATCACATCCCGATAAACGCCGTGATAATAAAGGAAGACATTGGCGACGCAGTTTCGCCCATGCGAAAGGAAATCTATGATTCTGTTGACAAAGCGATTGAGCGAATCAAGCAAGTTATGCTGGAAAGAACAAAGGAAGGAGACAAAGTGATAATCGCCGGAATAGGCAACAGCATAGGAATCGGACAATAGGAGAGTGAAAAAATGGAGAAACGTCAAACCCAAGCAACGAAAGTCCCGCCACGCGTGTGGATCACAATCATCATAGTCGTAATGGTATCCTTGATGGCTATACTGTCTGCAACCTACATCATCAGCCTGCCTGAAGGCAGCACTTACGCAGACATCGCATTGCTGTTGCTGATCTTTGGCGCAATCGGAGCAGGCACGTCTCTGTATGCGTTGATGCAGGTCAGAAAAAGGATTCAGCGCGCAAAGATCGAAAGCCCACCGATAACCACCACGCTTGAATGCAAAGCCTGCGGCATCAAAAGCGTCAGAGAGTTCCAACGCGGCGACTACATCTTCAAAGAAGGCGAATCATGCCAGAAATGCAAAGGCAAAACCCTGATAACCGCGATATACCGCGAAGTCAAAGAAAAAGAACGCGAAGTCTTCCCATTCTAGGTTAACACGACACACCCATCTTCTACAATCAGAACCGTGTGCTCCGCCTGAGCCACCGGTTTTCTGCTAACCTCAACAAACACTGGATAACCCATCAAGCATTTAGATGAGAGAAGCTCTCGGAACGCTTCCCGATGATGCTCCTTGGGGACCACATCTTGTAGCCAGCGTTCGGCGAAGGGCAGGGTTTTAAAGTTCTCTTCAATGTACTTCAGAAGCTGCTTCGCATGAGGACTCTTCAAAGATCTAGACTTGACAAAACGGAAAATGGCAACCTCTTCGCCATCCTCCACCTTGCCTACCGCGTCTGCAAAGGTAACGAAAGGCTCGATAGCGTACACTCCGCCAAGCCTGATTTTTGACGAGAGAATGTGTGAAACGTTAGGCAGTGAAGTACCAGCGTGAACAAGATAGCGACCAACCGAATGCCCCGTCAAGTTTGAAATAGGCTTCAGACCACAGGACTTGATAGTCTTCTCTATTACTGAACCAAGCTTGGACGTGGACATGTCTGGAAGGATGTTGTCTATGGCTATCTTCAGCGTACGCTCGGCAGTCTCCGCAAGGCTTGCGTAATCGGGATTGAAACACACAGTGACCGCCGTATCAGCAACATAGCCGTCCACATGAGCGCCAATATCCACCTTGACTATAGACTCCTCCGGAATTCTGTGGTTGTCGCCTGGCGGAGAAGTATAGTGTGCGGCAACTTCGTTTATAGAAACATTGCATGGAAATGCGGGTTTTCCGCCTTTTTCGCGAACGAGGCTTTCCGCCTTCTCGCAAACCTCTATGATTGGCATATCTTCCCGGACGAAGTGTTTCAGTTCTTCACGGGTTTCGCGAAGAATCTTTCCGGCCTGCCTGAACTTCTCAATGGCACCTGCATCGAATTCGCGCATCAGAATCACATTCTAGTTTTAGTAACGCTAACGACCTCATGGTTTAAAAGGTTTGATGAAAAAGGGTGAATGTTGATAACGCCTAGAGCTTCGGTTTATGGACCTTAGAGGTTAAGGTGGCGAAATTGTTTCCGCCGATGTGAAAAACCATTTTGGCCTTTTTCAGATCGAACATTTCCGTGAACACCCCTATGTCTACGTAGGCCGCAACCGCTTGTCCAACAAAAAGAGTATGGTCGCCGGTCGTGTGCTGGCTGTGCAACTTGCATTCTAGGTGGGCAACGCATTCCTTTATGATAGGGGGTTTGACTTTCTTGGAAGGCAAGGGCGTCAGTTTGGCTTCCTCGAATTTATCATGCTCTTTTCCACTCTTTCTGCCGCAGAAAAGCGTCGCGTCCAAGATGCTCATGGTGGGTATGTTCACGACAAACTCTTTCGTTTCTTCAATCAATGCGTGCGAATATCTCTTGGGTGCGATGCTTATGGCGACAAGCGGTGGGTTGATTGACGTGGGCATTGCCCATGCCAAGGTTATGATGTTAGGTTTTCCGGTCTTTCCAACACACGAAACCAGAACCGTGTGCATTGGATGAATCAGTCTGCAGGCAGACTGTAGGTCAACATCAGCTTTCTCTGACATTCAAATCACGTTTTTAGCGCTTGATGTGGAATTTTTCAAGTGTGTCTCTTGCTTTTTCTCTCTTCTTTTGGTGCTCGGCGAGAAACGTGTTGATTCTTTCCGGCAGTTCTTTCTTGCATTCGCCGCATAATATTTCGCCAGATCTGCAGCGCTTTTCTCTTTCTGATAGTTTCTTGTCATCTTGCTCGAACAGGTAGAGGAAGTACTGGAAGATTGTGCAAATGGTCGGGTCTGCGCCGGTTTTTCTTTGTTCAGTGGCTGTTCCTTTTCCGCCTGTGAACGCGTTCCAAACTTTGCGTTTCACGACTTCCGGCGTGTCGGTGGTGAATATGCATGTTTCGGGTTCTGAGGCGCTCATTTTTCCGCCTATTCCTAGTCCGGGCAGGAAACGGTTGTGGATTTGGGCTGGCTTGTGATAGCCAAGTTTCTGTGCAATGTCTCTAGTTATTCGCCAGTATGGATCTTGGTCTATGGCTGCCGGAATCAGTGCTGGAACGTTTTCGCCCGTGAGTTTCTTGTGAATGAAGCAAGGCACTGCTTGGACGGCTGGCCAGAATACCCAGCCTAAGTTTGTGCTGTCTTGAAAGCCGAATGTGGCTCGTGCGGTTGAGTAGGTTATGCGTTTCGCCACTTCCAAGGCAATATCATAGAGCAGGTCTATGTCTTGCACATCGTAGATTATGAAAGTGTTTTCAGGCTTGAAGCCCAACGCAATCAGGTCCAAAGCGTTCTCAAAACCGTATCGGGTCATGTCCTCAAGCTTGTTCTCATCATCTATCAGGAATTTTTCATCGTCAGTCATCTGAAAATAGAGTCGGGTGTCAAAA
>JBGOYR010000089.1:0-5090 GCA_041479765.1 Bathyarchaeia archaeon
GTTCTGCACCGCGAGAGAAGGGCGGAACTGGAGTTTTCTACGATTTCGCTTGCAGGATACACGAAAGCTGGGAAAAGCTCGTTGTTCAACGCCCTCACAGAAGAGCAAGTCCCGGTAGACACCGCCTTGTTTACAACGTTGTCCACGACGACGCGGCTTATAGAAATCTCGAAGAAAAAGTTCTTGCTGACGGATACTGTTGGCTTCATAGATCGTCTGCCACTCATGCTGATGGAAGCGTTTCAGTCAACTCTGGAGGAAACGATCTACTCCGACCTCATACTGCTGATGGTGGACTTCAGTGAACCATTGAGCGTAGCTGAGAAGAAGATGACGATATGTCTGGAAACGATTGAGCGGATAGGCGCGTCAGGCGTTCCGCTGATAACCGTGCTGAACAAGATTGACCTACTTTCGGAGAAGGACGTTAAGCAGAAGCTGGACATGCTCAAGGACAAGATGCTGAACCCAGTGCCCATATCGGCGTTGCACAAGACCAACTTCGATGCGTTGAAGCAGGAAATACTAAAGATGCTCAGAAACTACGTTCAAGCTTCATTCACGATTCCGCTGACGAACGAAACCATGTCATTCATCTCATGGCTCTACAAAACTGCGGACGTAAAAACGATAAAGTACACAGGAAACTCCGCCCAAATAGTTCTGGAAGCAAGCCCGTCTCTGGCAGACAAGATTAGAGGCCGTGTAGAAGCCTTCAACGGAAAACTCGACAACGTCGTCCGAGACGAAAAACATGCCTAAGATCGTAGTTCTGAGATGGGGTCACAGACCGCAAAGAGACACCAGGCTGACAACCCATGTGGCGTTGACAGCTCGTGCTTTGGGAGCGTCAGGAATCATACTGTCTGATACGGAAGACAAGAAAATCAAGGAAACTGTTGACAAGATCACTGGCAACTGGGGTGGACAGTTCTTCTTTGAAATGGGAACTAGCTGGAAAAAGGCTGCTAGAGATTGGCGAGAAAAGGGTGGCTTGGTTGTTCATTTGACGGCTTATGGAGAGAACATAGAGACAAGCGACGTGTTGAAAAGAATAAGGGCTTCAGGCAAGGATGCGTTAGTCTTGGTTGGGAGCCAGAAGGTTCCACGAGAGTTTTACTCTGAGGAGGTATCTGACCACAACGTTGCCATCGGGAATCAGCCTCACTCTGAATGCGCAAGCCTAGCAGTTTTCCTAGACCGCTATTTCAAGGGAAAAACATTGGCGAAAAGCTTCGACAGAGCAAAGATGAGGATTATTCCTCAGAAAAGGGGCAAGAAGGTGACCGAAAACCATAAGTTCTGACTCAGATTCGGCAAATAGTATTTAAATTGAAGCCTCCAAGTATATACTGAAGAACTCTATTCACCAACTGGACAAAAGGATTGACATGTTGTCGAATCTGGACGATGCAACGCTCCTGAGGGTTGCCACGGCACTAGGGGAAGAGGACGCGGTAAAGCTAATTGGAATTCTCAAGGATGCGGAAGAGATAACGGACGACGAAATAGCTAATAAGACGGGTATAAGGCTGAATTTCATCCGCAAAATCCTCTACAAGTTCTATGATCATTCCTTGGTGAGCCTGAGAAGAACCCGTGACCCCAAGACGGGCTGGTTCATTTTCCATTGGAGACTGCAGCCAGACAAGCTTGAAGGGTTCATAGTGAGCCAGAAACGACGAGTGCTTGAAAGGCTCAACACTCGGCTGGAGTTTGAGAAGAATCATGATTTCTTCTATTGCAGCACGGCCGGATGCAAACGTGTACCGTTTGAAGAAGCCGTGGAGCTTGTGTTCCGATGTTCAACATGCGGCAAGCCGCTGATGCATTATGAGAATGGCAAGATCCTTGAAGCATTGACGGGCAAGGTTGAAACGTTAAGGAAGGAACTTGGTGAGTGAAAGGCTTCCAACGAGAGAGCAAGCGTTGCAGTTTGTGCGTCAAAGTGGTTGCCGTGAGAACGTTATAAGGCATGTTGAAGCTGTTTCTGAGCTTGCTGTTGAAATCGCCCAAACCTGCAAGGAAAAAGGATTGAACGTTGACCTGGAACTCGTGGAAATTGCAGCGCTTCTGCATGACATAGGACGTTCAAGAACTCATAGTGTTCACCATGCAGTCATCGGCGCGAATATCGCCAAATCGCTAGGTTTGCCGGAAGCGGTCGTTTCAATCATCAAGAAACATGTTGGCGGCGGAATAACAACCAAAGAAGCGAAAGAGTTAGGATGGCCAAAAGGCGTTTACGTTCCACAGACGCTTGAAGAGAAAATCGTTTCTTATGCTGACAAACTGGTTGAAGGCTCAAGGCGAGTTCCAATAGAGAGAACGATCGAGTCTTTTTCTAAGGAGTTGCCGCCTTCTGCGGCCGAGAGAATCAGGATGCTGCACATGGAAATGCTGACATTGATTGGCGACTGCGAATGACCTCCATAACGTTGCTCGCTAAAGCTTACAGTGATGCCCAGCTGAAGCAGGTTGAAGGACTTTTAGAATCGAAACTTAAGGGCCTGAAGGCCCAGATACAGATCAACGGCGTCATTGCTCGTGGATGGGTGCAAGCAACCATTTCTGGAGAAGATGAAAAGGCAGCATTACACTATTTGGCCAGCGAAGTTGGGTTGTGCCCGGCGAGTCTGGAGCAGGTGCACAAATTCTCGATGCTGGAAGGACGAATTGTTGACTTGAAGAAGAACAAGGATGAGCTTTGCTTTGATGTTGGGGTGTTCGAGCCTAATGTTGTTGATGCCGTGATTCCGCTGAGTCATTTGCAGGCTCAGCTTGGGAACGGAAGGAAGGTTTCTGTGAGGAAGTTTGTTGAGCTCTTCGGCTTTTGTGAGAACTTGCCGTTGACGATTAAAGTGTCAAGTCTGGGCGGAAACAAGAGCCGTATAGAGGCCATGTTGTCGGAAAAACAGCTTGACACCTACCAAAGGTGGACAGATTCTTTGCTTGACAGACTGATTGTTCTGGGAGCATCTCAGGAAGAGATCAGGTCGGTTTTGGAAAGAGCTAGGTGTGAACGTGACGTGGTTGATGTTGAACCGTTGGGGTTGCTTGAGCATGCTGTCGTTTGTAAGCTTGGGACGGATGCGGCTGGGTTGATTCCAAGGATAGGCTGGAGCCTGCGGAGTGCGGTCTTCTCGGTCTTCAACCCTAGAAGGATTCGCGGGTTTTTCGAGGAAAGTGCGGCAAGCTAGAACTAGAACAGTTGTGAAATGTTTGTTCTAGTTCTTCTTCGATACTAGGTAGACGCCTGTGAAGATGAGGAGTCCTCCTCCGAGGATGAACAGGTTCACCTGTTCGCCGGCAAACGTGACTGCGAAGAGCACGGTGATTAATGGTTCTGCAAACAGGAAGGAACTGGTCACTACAGGACCCTCTTGCTTCAGCACGTAGAACCAGATGTAATACCCCAGCACGGAACAGGTTAGAGCCAAATAAAGAATCGAAAGCCAGCCGTCGAAACCTATCTTCAATGCTAGACCCAGCGAGTTTTCAGCCGCCGAAAAGGGAACCAAGAACAAGCCACCCAACACATTCACGTAAGCCACAACCACAAAAGCATCATTACTCTCCATCATCCTTCTGCCGAGTAGTGTGTACGCGGCCCAGAGAAACGGCGTCGAAAGCAGAATCAAGCTTCCCAACAGGAAATCAGTACTTTTTGCAAAGCTCAAGAATCCACCCATGATAACAGTGAGCGTGCCCATGGCAGCGATTCCAACTCCAAGACTCTGCATTCGGGTCACGTGTTCCTTGAACATTATAGCTGACAGAACGGCGATGAGAATTGGCGAGAGGAGACACACGAGTATTGCGGCTATTGATGCTCCTGCCATCTGTATGCCGGTATATTGTGCCGTGAAGAAGAAGGTTATGCCCAGAAACGCAAGAGCTACGAGCCTGGGAGCATCTCTTTTGTTGACTGAAAGGCTGTAACTGCTGTTCCTAGCTTTTCTTAGGATTAGCAATGCCGCAAAGAAGACTCCTGCAACGAGAAACCTGAAAGTAGCGATGGCTACGGGCGTTAGGCCTTCGCTAAGCGCAATCTTGACAACTACAAACGAGCTTCCCCAAAACAGAATCAGCATAACCATTAGGAAAGCGTTGAAACGGTTGATGGTGCGAGTCTTCGCCAAGAAACCCTTCTCCTAAACAATCCTTGTTTGCTCTTGGAGTTTACAGTACAGAAATCACAGGACACTTATTAGAAATTCTGCGGCATAAGCAAGTCTAGAATGGCAGTGGAAGGGTGTCTGCGCGAGCGCCCCCTTCCTCACACATAGATTCAACTTCTCGTTGATACTTGTCGGGCGTGCCGTTCCTGAATCCTTAGGCATGTATGTGGACGCGTAAACTCTCGCAGGAAATAAGCCACTACACTCTTTGATTGGTTCAGAATAGGCGGTTGTGGTGGGCCAGACCGGACTCGAACCGGTTAGAAAGAGATTCGCTCTTGTGTGCATATAAAGGGCATATAAGCATCTGCTACACTATGAGAAGCGGTGTCTGATGCCGAAAACTAAAGCAATAATAAAGATTCAGAACGTTGTTGCTTCTGCAACCTTGAACCAAAAGGTCGATTTGAACGCTGTTGTCAAGAGTTTTCCAGGTGTCGAATATCGCCCAGAACAGTTTCCAGGGCTGGTGTTCAGGATCAAGAGACCGAAGACGGCCACGCTGATTTTCAACTCTGGTAAGATGGTGTGCACTGGAGCGAAATCGGAAAAGGAAGCACGCAGAGCTGTTATGACAGTTGTTAAAGAGCTGAAGAAAGGCGGAATAATCATTATCAGCAAGCCCGAGTTTAAGGTTCAGAACATCGTTGCCTCCGTAAGCTTAGGCGGAAAGGTAGACTTGGAACAAGCAGTGAGCAAGCTTGTAAAAACCATGTATGAGCCGGAGCAGTTCCCAGGCCTGATCTACAGGATGGACGAGCCTAAAGTGGTCATACTGATATTCGCAAGCGGGAACCTTGTGTGCACTGGAGCGAAGAAGGAACAGGACGTTTATGACGCAGTGCACAAGCTTCACGAAAGCTTGGAGGAAAAAAACCTCATATTCTACGAGTAAACCTTCATAGTTAA
>JBGOYR010000090.1:0-5042 GCA_041479765.1 Bathyarchaeia archaeon
CAGTACCATTGGACCTAGCTGCCAAGTTCCCTTTAGGAACAGAATATGTCACGGACTTCGTTGTGCTTGGAGTACGTTCATACGGCATTCCTTACCATTGCGTTTTTGTCGAACTTGAATCGCCAATCGAAAATCCCTTCACAAAATCAGGAGTCTTTTCTGCCAAACTAAATCAGGCGGTCAAGCAGATGACGGAATGGGATCACTGGTTGAGAAGTCATTTCGATGAGTTTTGCATGAGTCTTCCTCGAAAGTTATCAAGGTATCAGCGATCGGATCTCCCCGTAAAGCTAAGGTCTGCTTACATAACTTTCAAGATCGTTATCGGCAGACGTAGTCATCTTAGCACTAAGAACAGAGAGTATCGTTCGTCATTCCTACATGTACACCAAGGAAGGATTGAGGTCATGTCATACGATAGAATACTGACAAGAGTGCTTGTTCCTGCAACGCAGGATAGCTTCAAACTCGGTTCAAACTTTTCCTGCGTACTATCGATTTGCGAGTAAAAAACAGGCAAACCATGGCCAAAGTAGCCATATCTCACTCACATTTTCGCTACGAAGGCGAGATTTCGAGAATCTTGGCGGACACGATATTAGGTTAGATACGGCAATAGCGAGACACAGCTAGCTAGAAAGAATGACGTTTACGTTCTTTTCAACTTCATCGAGGTTTTTCATTCCTATAACCATTGTGTCTACAAAGTCTAGCTGAGCAATTGATTTCATGGATGACTGGTAATTCCTGACGAGAGGTGGAGCGGAAGTTCCAAGAACTTTCATCGCAATAACCCCCCTTTTCCACCACTATATGGGCTAACTTAATCACGTTGAGCATTTCTTCAATAGAACCATCTTCAAGTGGAATGTGCTTATGAAATTTGTTGGTCATCACTTGGTCTGCTTTACAACAGATAGTCATGAGCACATCTAATTCCTCAAATCGCGAGGTTTCTCTCACAACGGTAACGCTGTGAGTAGACAGACCAATCGCCTTGACGATCCAAGAATTAAAACTTGTGTTAAAGCAAAAAATGTTAAAATGTTAGTAAACATGTCTTCTTCGAGAGACAAGTGCTTTAAAGAGGAAGAAATTGTGAGGAAGATACGCATTGATTATTGGGAAAAGTGGGGCGGCGAAGAATGGGAAGCGATGGCCAATATTGTTCGTTCATTTAATGAGTCGCAAGAAACTTATGAAGTTGTAATGACACCCGCTGGAGATTGGTCTTCAAGTCCAGACCTTCCGCTGTTTCTGAGTGCCCTGAAAAAAGGAACACCACCAGACATAATCGGTCTTGAGGATCATCAGGTCGCGGATCTAGCCGTACAGGGAGCCCTCTTATCACTGAGTAAGTTTATCGAAGCTGCTCGATTCTCTCAAACGAACTATCACGATGATTTCCTTTCCTTATGTATGCGCAATGGAGGATTATATGGTGTTCCCATATCAGCGGACATCGTGACCTTGTACGTCAATCTAGCTAGCGTACAAGGAACTAGATTTGAAGGAGGAATGCCAGTTGAGCTTTCGGAGTTTGACATAGGTCTTGAGGAGATTAGGGAGCGGGGGAAAATCGGATTTGTTCCGACATATCCAGGATGGTGGCCACACGTTTGGACATGGTTTTTTGGTGGTTTTTGGTTTGACGAAGTGGAACAGTTTGCGCCTCACCAACCTGTAAATATCCGCGCCTATGAATGGGTTTCTTCCTTTCAAAGGCGCTGGAATCTAGAGGCATTTTCTAATCCAATCAATCCTATCGGAGCAGTTGATCCAGATCCTTTTTTGACAGGCGAAGTTGCTATGGTCTTTGAAGGCGATTGGCTTGTTCGACGATTATTGCATGTTCCTAACCTAAAGTGGGTGCCTGCCGCTTTTCCAACCGTTGGCAAGAAACCTGCCGCATTCATCGTAGCTGACATTTTAAGTATTCCTAAAGGCGCAAGACATCCTGAAGGTGCAGCTGAATTTATTGGCTATACAATTCAATCTGAGCAAATTGAGCGCTTAGCCATAGGTCAAGGGAAAGTCTCCCCACTAAAGCACTGGTCAGACGAATACCTATCAAATCATCTGAATCCACACTTGAGAATACTTCAAGAGATTCTTTCATCATCTCAGCTTTTCCACGATCCACGGATTCCAGGATGGATGGGCTATCTCGATCGAATAAAGCAGGCGTTTGCAAATATATGGTCAAACAAACAGGCTCCTGCTCAGGCATTAATAGCCATCAAAGAAACTTTAACTCCGAAGACTTGAACCTAACCTCTGTACCTTCCATAGTTGAGCTGATTCTAGGTTTTCTGGCAAAAACGTTCTGACGAATGCATTGCATCCGGCGATGCATAAAGAATTATGAGTCGGAATGTATTAACGTCCGCGACTTTGACCTCATCTGTTCTAGTGAAGATGCAAACTCCGCCCTCAAACCTTTGTTAGGCATAGAGTAGTATACTTGGACAATGCAGATCGCCCTCCTTCGGTTCTTCTTGCAAGGCTCTGAAAACCAGTATGGTGACTCTAGGTCTGCTTTTTCCTAGACGCAAAACCATTTAATGTGCTATTGACAGCTAGGAATACCGTGGGATTATGTTGGATGATCTTGAGGAGTTCAGGCGTTATCGTGAGCATATGAATGCGCGTATTCTTTCAGCTGGGAATCTTGGGATCAAGCGGTTTTTCGCCTTGGACAGCCGTGCATATGAGCAGGGTGCCTTAGATGTTAAGACCAAGGAGTTGCTGGGTTTGACTGCTTCTACGGTGTTGCGTTGCAACGATTGCATAACCTATCACGTTGCCCGTTGCGTTCAGGAAGGCGTTTCTGACGAAGAACTTTTTGAAGCATTAAACGTTGCGTTAGTGGTCGGCGGGTCGATCACGATTCCGCACATTCGCCGCGCAGTAGACATACTTGACCAATGCAGACAGAAACAGAAGAAAGGGCAAGCTCTGGAAATCTAGAGTAGTTTGCGTGTTCAAAAATGCTGAAGATTAGAGAAGCCGTTTCACCAAGTCTACAAGCAGCCTGCAGAGAGCATTTAGCCAAAGACCCGGTTTCTAATGTGTTGCTTCTTGGTGACCTGTACGCGCCTCTTCTCAGGGTAAGCACCATTCACGTTGCCACTGAAGACAGCAGGATTGTCGGCGTGTGCAGCATCTATCGCGCTTTCTCCACCCCAAGCATAGTTTTCCAAGCAGCGACTTTAGAGATCAAGCAAGCTCTTATGGAGAAAGCATTGGGCGAGGTCCCAAGTGAGTTCATTTCACTATGCCAACCCGAAGAGATCGATTTGTTCAAGAAACGTTCAGTCATCCTGCAGCATCGCCCTGAACAGCATATGGTCGCAAGTCCCCCTAAATCGGTGGGCTTCAATGGTTTTGAAGTCGCAAGAGTGAAGGAGAATGAGCTTGAATTATTGAACAGGTTCTATGTTGAGCATCGTTCGGAGGCTTGGACGCCGATACAGTTTGAAGCCGGGCCATACTACTGCGTGAAGCAAGAGGGGAAGATAGTCAGTGCCGCTGGAGTTCACGTGGTAGCCCCTCAAATCGCCCAGCTCGGCAACATAGTTACAGACGAGGCTTTCCGCAATCGCGGTTTCGCTACTGCTTGCACTTCTGTGTTGTCGGCAGATTTGGCTTCGGACGGGCGGATTGTCGGTTTGTTCGTCAGAGTGGAGAACGCTCCAGCCATTCACATGTATGAGCAGTTGGGCTTTGTCAAGAAGCGTGACGTTGCCTTTCTTTTCATGCGGAAGAAGGCCTGAAGTCCAGCGGGTCCTCGTTTTCACTGCATTTATAAGCAAGAGTTGAACAGTATTTCTGGAGTGCGTATTGCCCCTGAAACGGGGAGCAAACACACAACGCTATGCACAGCAATAAACAATGAAAGGAGTGAAAAAAAATGGCAGACAATACGAAGACTGTTTTCATCGGAAGCAAACCAGCAATGAGCTACGTCTTGGCACTGATCACAAGCCTATCCTCAGGAAACATGAAAGAAGTAACGCTGAAAGCACGCGGAAGAGCAATAACCACAGCCGTCGACGCGGCTGAAATAACCCGAAGACGATTCCTGAAAGACCTGAAAGTCTCAAAAATCTCAATAGGAACTGAGGAAATGCCGCCAAGAGAAGGAGAAAGCAACGCCCACATGGTTTCCACGATGGAAATAACGCTCGCCAAAGAATAGACAAGCACTGAAGAACAAGATGCTAACTGGCGAAGACCCTCGCCCTTTTTTCTCATGAAAAAGCAAGCTCGAAACGCTTTTCTGCACCCCAGATTGGAAATTCCCGGTTCATAGGTCGTTTTCGTATTCGAAATCGCTCGATAACCATATTATCTGATTGAAGATATGATTATTGAGAGTGACGATTTCCATGCCGATAGAATACTCTGAGGCTCCTGATGTCAAGAAGCTTGCTGAAGAAGTCATCGATTGCCTAGATCTTTTCCATGTTGTTCCTCAGTTCGTGTTTTGCTTCAGAAGTAAAGGATCTACATCCACACGCATCATAGCCCGCATACATGGTTTAAGCAAAATCTGGCAAGATGCCCTAAACCTTCCCTCGTCCTACGTGATTGAAGTCATCTCTGAACGCTACGATCATCTGACCGAAGAAGACAAAGAGAAAACAATCATACATGAACTTCTGCACATTCCACACGGATTCGCCGGTGGCTTTCGCCCACACAAGGGCTATATCGACCGAAAAACTGTGGAACAATTATATACGACGCTGCAAAAACAGAGAACGACAAGAAAAACAAGACGCGAGTGATCAGAACCGAATGAAGTATCAGATGCAAAGCCTCAAACACAACGGCATCTACGTACCACCATACGACTACAAAGGCTTCTCCGTGAGAATCCACGGAACTCCCGTGAAGCTTAGCCCGAAAACGGAACAGATGGCTCTTTTCTGGGTGAAGAAAGAACAGTCGAAAACCTCACCGCCTGACAAGGTTTTCTACAAGAACTTCATTCTAGAATTCATAGAAGCTCTGAAGTCGGAGAACCCCTCAGCAGA
>JBGOYR010000091.1:0-5035 GCA_041479765.1 Bathyarchaeia archaeon
GATGCCGAGGACGAAGTAACCTACAGCGTAGTCGTGAGCAAGAAGGACTTGGGCACTGAAGACATTACGGCTGTTTACGCGAGAATCTATGCCGGACTAGCTGAAGCCCTGAAGACATTAGGTATGAAGACAGATTTCTGTGAAGGAGACACGAAAACATGCCCGAACTTGACAGTCAATGGCAAGAAGATCTCTGGTAGCGCACAGTCCCACAGAATGGGAGTAGTGTTGCAGCATGGCACGCTTCTGGCGAACGTTGACCTGCAAAGAATGTTCACCTTACTTCGCGTGCCTTGGGCCAACACATGCATGGAAGTCGTTGACGTTGCGAAACGCAAAATCACTTCGATCAAAGAAGAGTTGGGCACGGAAATTCCACTAGAGGAAGTGAGACAAGCACTGATTAGGGGATTCAAAAACGCTCTCAACATGGAATCTGAAAATTGTAGTGAACTGACGACCTACGAGCATGCGCTTGCGGAAAAGCTCTACAAGGAGAAGTATGCCACTGACGACTGGAACTCTCAAGGCAAAAGCATTCTCGAAGAGTAGGAGAAGTCATGTGGGAAGAACGACATTCAGTGTCATCTCTTACTGACTAGCCTTCAATGAAAAGACCTTGCCCGATACGCAGGTTCAGCCTATGGTTGCGACGGTTCTTACCGTTTCATGCTGCGAACCATTCACCTTAGAGCATTCTCGATGACAATTGCTAAGTGGATCGAGAGCGTATTCGAAAGCTGACTGACAGCTCAGTGTTTCTCGATTCTCACATTCACGCCTTGAGGCTTGTCTTCAACTATCACACCCATGGCTTTCAGCTGTTCCCTTATCTGATCCGCAGTCTTCCAGTCTCTGGACTTTCGAGCCTCTTCTCTCTTCCTAATAAGCTCTTCAGCCTCCTTGGGGAGTTTCTCTGTCTGCTCAACTTCGCCGATTATGCCTAGGACTCTGTCAAAACGAATCATCAGTTCATAGGCTTCCTGTGCTTCTTCCTTGCTGACTTGATTGTTGTTGAGCAGAGTATTGACTTCTCTGACGAAATCGAACAGTGCAGCCAAGGCTACACTTATGCTTAGATCCTCATCCATTGCCTCGACAAAGTCTTCTTGTACTCGTTCCAATAGTTGCTTCAGCTTCTTTCCTGAAGGGTTTCCGCCTGCATCCTTCAATCGGCGCATGAAGTTTGCAAGTTTCTCAACCGCGTTCCCTGCAGCGCTTAGCCCTTCAAAAGTGAAGTTGAGTTGTTGTCTGTAATGAGTTGACAAGAACAAGTACCGTACCGCTTTTGGATCGAAGCCTTTTGCAGTCAAGTCTTTCAGAGTGTAGTAGTTGCCTAGGCTTTTTCCCATTCTTCTTCCTTCAACCAGCAGGTGCTCGGCGTGAAGCCAGTAGTTCACGAATTTCTTGCCCGTCGCGGCTTCGCTCTGTGCGATTTCATTCTCGTGATGGGGAAATAGGTTATCCACTCCGCCCGTGTGAATATCTACCGTATCGCCTAGGTATTTCATGGACATCGCTGAGCATTCAATGTGCCAACCTGGATATCCTTTCTCACACCATGGCGATTTCCAATTCATGATATGCTTGGGATCGTTTATCCAGAGAGCGAAATCAAACTGGCTTTTCTTGTCCGGATTGAACTCGACTTTTCCTCCAGCTCCGACTTTCAGCTTGTCGATTGTATTGCCAGACAATTCCCCATATTTTTCGAATTTCGTGACATCAAAGTAGACAGAGCCGTTGACGACGTAAGCATATCTGTTTTCTATTATTCTTTGTATTAGTGCTATCATTTCGTTGATGTGTTCTGTGGCTCTGGGCCTCACCATTGGTTCCTCAAAATTCATTTTCCCGGCATCTTCTATGAATGATCTAATGTAGAATTCTGCTACAGCCCACGGGTCTTTCTTTTCCCGCTGTGTTGCAGCTTCCATTTTGTCTTCGCCTATGTCAACATCCTCAAACATGTGCCCGACATCGGTGAAGTTCATGACTTGCTTGACCGCGAAACCTTTGAATTCCAAGTACCTCCTCAGAATATCTGCAAACGTGAATGCTCTCAGGTTCCCTATGGTCGCGTAGTCGTAGACCGTCAAGCCACAGTTGTACATGGTTACGATACCTTCTTTGAGCGGCTTGAACACTTCAGGCTTCTTCGTCAAGGTGTTATACAGCTTGAGCATTCGACCAACTCTCCGCTGACATCCTGTCTTTGGAACCATCCTCGCAACAGAAGTAGTACCGATCAGAGTTATATTTTTCTTTTTTTCAAAACAGAATTTTGGAAATGATGAACAATCGCTCAACAATCATCGAATAGTTCAAAAGAATTGAGGTTTCAGTCGTATCTCTTGACTCTTATCATCTTTCGGAAGCTCTTGAGTTCGTCGGCGACGCTACGTAGTGCTCGTAGTTCTTCCATTGTTGTTTGGAATTTTGTGAGTTCTTCTTGGACTTTTTTGACGTATTGGTTTGTTTCGGTCATTGTTTTTCATCTTTGGTGCTGGGATGGTGGGAGGCTTTCATTGTGTGTTGGCTGTCCACGGGCCATTTCCGTCATGGAGTATAAAGGAGAAGGATTCGAAAACGGAAAAAACGACTGTAATGGCTTGTGGTGTTGCCTTCAACCTTGAGCCTCCGCCTACCGTTTCTTAAGACTTAAGATAGCAGCCAGCTATAAAAGCATTACTGAATAACACAAAATTACAAACGTCGCAGACAATCTAGCCAATGGATAGAATGCCTTCTAAGACCTTCTTGTCGGGAATCTCTAACTGTTTCGCAAGCCAAACCTTCAACAACGAAGTCGCTTTCGGAAGCTCGCCACTATAAGTGATGATCTGGTTATTTTTCAGAGCGTCCACCTGGAAGGTCTTCTCGGCTTCACGATAGAAGAAGGATACGGTCTGCGCTTGATACGCGAGCGTCTGGAAGTCTTCCCACTGTTTGCATCGCAGGATCACGGGTGGTCCATGAGATTCCCGGACCGGTAGCGCTTCTTCTCTTCGTTCTTGCGCTATTTGGGTGGGTACGATGGGCGCACGTTGTGGTGAGGCTGACAGGTATGTGATTAGGCTTGTTATTTCGTTCTGCAGTGTGCTTAAACGTTCTTCGACTTTCTCGATTTTGCCGCTGAGTTCGCCTGCGTCTCCCATTTTGTCAGTTATGTTGCCAAGCTCATTCAACAGCCTGTCCAGGTCTTTCTCGTGGTCTTTGAGAACGTTGATGATGAAGTCCACGGCTTCTAGTGCATCGTCCTTGGACGGAGACTTCTTAGACATGCCTGTCGTACTTCCTTATGCTAGTCAATGCCCTTCTTGTTAGATAAACGTAGCGAATCCCAAAAACGAATCAATACGAGTAGCCACAAGTATTTATTCACAATTAGGTGTGAGCTTTTGAAACAGTATTTGGGTTCTGTGCTCTATCGAGTGTTATCGGAGCAAACATCTAAAAAGAGCCCTGAAGTCTGTCGGAAAAAACGTTCCAGACCCAGCCCTAGAACTCTAAGGATGATTTTGACCCAAAACCGGGAATCCCGGTATGTTTCATTGTCTGCAGACATGACACCCACAGTACCAAACTGATCGCAGAAGATCTTTGCTGTAGCCAAGATTTGCTTTTCAGTCATTCCGCGTAGATTCAACTGCCCGTTATCCTTGACAACGTTTTCTCGTGTGCCGATTGAAATCCATCTTATTGTGCCTTTCTTATCTTGGTCCTTGAAGGACGGGGCATGGTAGGGTTAAAATATCCGGTTCGGGTTGCTATTGTTCGTTTTGCAGATGGTGTCTGTTCTATGCTTGGAAAGCTGGGTTTTGCTGGAGAGGAGGATGTTGTCAGGTTTGTTGCGGAGAAGAACGTTAAACTTCTGAACCTTTGCCACGTTCCAGAGGATGGAAGACTTAAGACACTGGCTTTTGTGGTTTCTAACGAGAAGCGTGTTCGTCAGGTTTTGGGGTTTGGTGAGCGTGTTGATGGTTCAAGTCTTTTCTCGTTCATTGATCCGCACAGGAGCGACATCTATGTGATGCCTAAGCTGGGTTCGGTGTTCGTTAACCCGTTCACCACAGTGCCCACGCTGAACGTCATGTGCAGGTATCTGGATGAGGATGGTAGGCCGTTGGAAGTGGCTCCCGAAAACGTGTTGTTGAGAGCGGAAGAAAGGTTGAGAGCTTCGACAGACATGACGTTGAAGGTTTTGGCTGAGCTTGAATTCTATATGATCGCTAAGCCGGAGACCGAACCACTTTTCCCTGCAACGCCAGACAGGAACTATCATGAATCGGCACCTTTTAGCAGGTTCGAGCAGGTCAGAAACGAGATTCTGGTCACGCTTTCTGAAATAGGAATTGATACCAAGTATGCGCATTCTGAGGTCGGCAAGATCATCGGGAAGGACGGCACGGTGATGGAGCAGCACGAGATAGAGTTCATGCCTCAGAGCCTTGTGGACATGGCTGAAGCGGTTGCTGTCACGAAGTGGGTGATCCGCAATATCTGTGCAAAGCATGGCGTTTCAGTTTCATTCTCGCCGAAAACCAGCCTTGAGCATGCTGGCAATGGTATGCATATTCACATGTGCGGTTTGAAGAATGGCAGAAACGTCGTCGAAGATGCGAATGGACGCTTGAGCATTGAAGCCAAAGAGATGATTGGGGGAATTCTGAAGTTTGCACCCAGTCTCGCAGCTTTCGGTAATCCGACGCCCGTGTCGTATTTGCGTTTTCTTGCGAGGAAGGAGTCGCCTATGAACATCAGTTGGGGTGCGCGGAATCGGTTGGCTTTGATTCGCATCCCGTTGTGGTGGACGTTTAGGCATGCTGGGGAGGAAACTGATCCGTGCAGGAGGACGTTTGAGTATCGTGCTCCCGATGCAACAGCGAATGTTTGCTTGTTGTTTGCTGGGTTGGCAGTAGCTGTTCTGCATGGACTTAAGAATCATGAAGAATCATTGAAAATCGCGGAAGAACTGCACTTGGAAGAGCTAGAAGGCAAGAGGAAGAAGAGGTTCAAGCGCTTGCCCACGTCA
>JBGOYR010000092.1:0-5034 GCA_041479765.1 Bathyarchaeia archaeon
AAGAGCCGCAGAAGATGGAGAAGCTTATGCAAGCATACGTGCATCATGGGTAGACAAAACGCTTAAACACATCACACCACATTCTAGTTTCGAATGCAACATGGGCGGGTAGATCAGTCTGGTACGATCGCTACGTTGGCATCGTAGAGGCCCCGGGTTCAAATCCCGGCCCGTCCATTCAATGTGAACATAGCAAGAGGAATGAGCGATTTCTGGTGACTGAGGAAAGATGGACGTTTTTCCATTGAGGCTTCTTGACGTAATCGCTTCGTCGACTGCAAGTTCCTATGCGCTACTTGTAGTCTGCTAGATATGTCAGGTCGAATGGCTTCATGGTGAGTTCTGACATGACGTTGGAGATGAAGCTTTCAAACGTGCTTATGATAGTTCCCCAATCGAAGGCGTAGCTATGGATGAACCTGGTGTAGTCGTCGTAGTCTTTGTGAAATGATATCATGACCACATCTTTTCCGCTTAGTCCTTGGCCGTCAGCGGCATAGATTACGTTGGGGTGCTTGCTCAACCATTCTCTGGCTTTTTGAATTATTCCATTAGCTTCTTCCGTTGGCGGGTAAGCCTTCACTTTACTGAAGGTGATCGCTATTATCTTGTATCCCACTTTTCCGAAATCCGGAACAACCGTGTAAGACCTTATGTACCCACCTTTCTCCAACTGCGTCCTGATTCTGCTAACCGTTGGCTGTGAGACCCCCATGCGCTTGGCAAGCTCACGATCGCTCAACCTGGAATTCTTCATCATCACCCTAAGAAGGTCAAGGAGTCTTTGTTCTTTCATAACCAAAGCCTAACGAGCAGCTCCTTAAAAAATTTATCGAATTCAAAACAACCAGAACACACGTTCATCAACAAATATCATTGTCTGACACTGTCAAGCATACGACTTCGAAAATCCATTCCAATAGATTCACTTTTCTGCAACATGACAATGCAGTCCACAGAATGCGGCACATGATCGTTACGTTTTCCGCCAAATAGGCGCTATCGACGCCTGATTCAACCTGCATATTATCAGTCATCCTTTGAAGGAATTCCGTGTCAACAACGTTACGTCAGCACAAAGATCAGACAAAGCACCGAAGAAACTTTTTAATGCTCTCATATCTTCTGTACGGTTGATGTTAGATCCTAAGGACGTTGATTTCCGAAAGCTCGGCTTTCGTGCTGGTTTGGAGGTTCATCATCAAATCCGTTCCGAACGCAAGCTGTTTTGCCGCTGTCCTTCGGTTCTTGAGGAAGATCCGGAGAATATGGATTACAGCTTTTACCGGTACTTCCGTCCTGTGTTGGGTGAGATGGGCGACTTCGATCCAGGCATGCTTGTCGAGTTCGAGAAAGGATACAAAGTGATCTATTTTGCGTGTGAGCGGAATACGTGCACGTATGAAATGGATGAGACGCCTCCTTTTTATCCAGACATGGATGCTATAAAGAAGGGTTTCATTCTGGCTCTGTATTTCAACTGTTCTGCGCTAGCGGAGGAAGTAGTCGTCAACCGAAAACAGTATCTTGACGGCTCTATCACGACGGGCTTTCAGCGCACGTTCATCACGGGCCGAGACGGTTGGGTTCCTGTCAACGGCAAGAAGGTTCGCATAGCAAACGTGCACATCGAAGAAGACGCCGCAAGAAGAGTAAACTGGCAAGACACGGCAGACCGAACGGTCTACTTCAATCTGGACCGACTGGGCATACCACTTACGGAAGTCATAACCGACCACCGCGATGTCGAAACACCGGAAGAGCTCATCGAGCTGGCCAAGCAGATCGGACGAATACTGCGAGTAAGCCGAATAGGCAGAAGAGGCCTAGGCGCGGCACGTCAAGACGTGAACCTCTCCATAGAGGGCGGAAACCGTGTTGAAATCAAAGGCGTACAAAACCTCGCAATGTTTGACAAACTGTGCCGACTTGAAGCAGTCAGACAGCACGCGCTGATCGAAATCAGCAGAGAAATGAAGAAACGTGGAATAAAGAAAGAGGATTTCGAACACACCTACGTTGATATTTCTCACCTTTTTGAACTTGGAGAAGGCAATAGAGCTTTCGTCACCTTATTCCCCAAAATGAGAGGGCTGTTCGGAACTGAAGTTCAGCCGAACAAAGATTTTGGCGAAGACATCTTCGAGAAAAGCATGCTCATAACAGGCATTCCGCGCGAAGACCATTTCCACAGCGACGAGATGGAGAAGAACGCCGTTCGCAAACGTTCAAGTCACCCGTGCAGACTGCCAATTGACAAGAAGAAATACTCCGAAATCTGCACCGTACTGAACCAAAAAAACCAAGATGCTTTCATTGTTGTCGTTGGCCTCGAACGAAAAGCGATGCACGCCATGAAAAAAATCGTTGAAAGAGCAAAGATGGCGTTGGACGGTGTGCCGCAAGAGACCCGTAGACTTCTGCCGAACGGCAACAGCGAGTTCCTAAGAGTCATCCACGGCAAAGAACGCATCTACCCTGATACCGACACACCACCAATCGTTATATCTCAACAAGTGGTCGAAGAATGCGGAAAGAAGGTCGGTAAACGGCCTTGGGAAATCTATGAAGAACTGAACAGTAAATACAGCTTCAATCAACATCAGGTAGATCTGCTCATCAGAAGCGAAAAAGTCGACAGATTCCACGAATACACCGAAAAGCTGCGACTGAAAGGTTCACTTGCCTACTACTTGCTCATCGACCTTCCGCGTAGCAAGAAAAGAAAAGGAACAGAAATCAACGACTACATCGTTGACGAACTTGCCAAAGGCTTGTCTCGCAAGCTCATAATACCTGAACAGATCGACCTTCTCACAGAAATATTCACCAAGGAACCTAAGCTCAGCATTGATGAAGCTGCGAAGAAGATTGCGGTCACTGTTCTAGAAGGCAAAGCACTTGACAGACTCATTTTTCAGAAGCTAGATCCATTTGACAAGAACAAGATGCGCTCCGATGAGGCTTACCGAAGTGTTGTCATACCAAAGATAGTTGGTGAGGTTTTGAAATCCGTTAATCATTCCATAGAAGGAAAGGCGGTCATGGAGAGAATCCACGCCTTGATCTGCTAGGAGATTGTCAAAAATGTCTATCAACTATGATCCGGAAGGATACCGTGGTGTCCTCAGAGAAAGACTCATTCATGAAGGAATCACTACTTGGAGCAAGGTGAGAATAACCAAGGGCAAAGCCGTCTATGAAGGCCTGCTGCTTCCAAGAAGCCAGCACACCGCGGACACTTACGTCACTTTGAAGGTTGACACGGGTTACAACCTAGGCGTTTTGGTAGACGAAGACACCAGAATCGAAGCCTTCGGCTATCAGAAAGGCCACTACCAGCTTCCCCACATCGACGTGAAACCAATCAAAGAACTGCCCAACGTTACATTACTGGGCACGGGCGGAACCGTAGCTTCACGTCTAGACTACCGAACTGGCTCCGTGATTCCCGCCTTCACGCCTGAAGAGCTGTTCTCCGCAGTTCCCGAACTCGTCTCCAAAGTCAACCTCACACCTAAGACACTCTACCAGATACTCAGCGAAAACTTCCGCCCGGAGTATTGGGTGAAGACAGCTGAAGCCATTGCCAAGGAGATTGAAGGCGGCGTAGAAGGCGTCATAATCGGACACGGCACCGACACCATGTGCACTACCGGCGC
Source organism: Bathyarchaeia archaeon (assembly GCA_041479765.1). GTDB lineage: Archaea > Thermoproteota > Bathyarchaeia > Bathyarchaeales > Bathycorpusculaceae > DATKKK01. Next base: position 3,663 of record JBGOYR010000092.1, read on the forward strand.
CGCACTCTCCTACTTCTTGCGTGACCTTCCCGTTCCTGTCGTCCTTGTAGGCAGCCAACGTAGTTCAGACAGACCTTCTTCGGACGGACCAAGAAACATACTCTACGCTGCCACACTAGCGGGACACGAAGACTTCGCAGAAGTAGTCGTTTGTATGCACGGCGGAACGAGCGACAGTTACAACCTCATTCACCGAGCGACTCGCTGCCGAAAGATGCACTCAAGCCGCCGCGATACTTTCCGCACGCTTGACGACATTCCATTGGGCAAGATCGATGATTCAGGTGTCACATGGTTCAAAAACGACATCCGCCCCAAAAGCCCAGTAGAAGATTTCCGCCTAGACGCCAAAATCGACACACGAGTTGGAATGCTCTACTCCTATCCCGGAATGAACCCGGACATACTCGACGGCATGATCGACAAAGGCTATCATGGCATAGTGATTATAGGGACGGGATTAGGCCATGTCGGAACCGACATGTTTCCGCCTCTAGAACGGTGCCAAGAAGAGGAAATCCCCGTCGTCCTCGTCGTCGAGCCACTCTTCGGCTACATACACCTGCGGGTTTATGAAACGGGCCGAGACATGCTCGCAAGAGGCGTCATAGAGGGAGGCAATATGCTTCCCAGCGCCGCCTACACGAAACTCATCTGGGTTCTGGGCCACACGCGCAACATTCAAGAAGTGAAAACGCTGATGCAAACGAATATTGCAGGAGAGATCACGCAACGAGAAGGCCCGAAAGGCTTTCTGCTTCTTCAAGGCGTGGAACCGAACATCGATAAGATACTGGAGCAGTTGTGAGAGCAGAGAAGCATATAAGCCGATCAACCCAGACTGTTTCTACGTCTCTATGTTTCCTCAAGAACGTGATCTCGGTATCTTTCAGCCAATAATAGGTTCCTGGTATGAGTCTCTAGAGAAACCTGAGGAAATCCAAGAACATGTTCTCTTGAACCTAGTCAAAGAATACGCGAAGACAGACTATGGAAAAAACCACTATGCCTCCGAGATCAAAGAAGTCGAGGATTACCGTGCCAACTTCCCCATCATTGATTACCACGGGCTCAATCCGTACTTGGCTGAAGTGCAGAAAGGCAATTATCAAGCCATTTTGCCTGAACCGCTCACGTGCTGGGTTATGACGAGGGGCTCGACTGGCAAGGCAAAAGTGCTGCCGACGACGCAAATGCACCTGGAACAGATTTTCACGTGTGGGGCCAGAGCCTTCGTGAACCACATTCTCAGAAAAAACAGCCTCGAGCTTCTCGAAGGAAACATTCTAAACCTCAACTTTCCTTCAAGCGTCCACACAATAGACAAAAATGGACAGGCGGTGACTTATGGGTATAGTTCAGGAACCTATGC
>JBGOYR010000093.1:0-4980 GCA_041479765.1 Bathyarchaeia archaeon
ACTCAGGCATGCAATTCACGAAGGCGCACCCCGCATCCAAAGCCGCCTGAGCATAAAACCGCGCAGCGTCATGGCTACCCACAGGCAGATAATTAACCAGAATCTCCGCATTTGTCTTCTTCAGAGTTTGGACAACATCAACAGGCTCCAACTCACCTTCTTTGTAAATGTGAAACGTCTCCTTCATGTGCGGAGCAACGCCATCAAGCATAGGTGCGGCCGAAACCTTCACACCCAGACGCGGAACATCTGCGAACTTGGCACAGCAGTTCGGCTCAGTGAAAATAGCCTCAGACAAATCCTTTCCAATCTTCTTTTTGTTGACTTCAAAAGCCGCAACAAACTTCACGTCTCGAATGTAGTATCCGCCAAAGTTAACATGCATCAGTCCCGGAACAGACGCGTTTTCTTTCGCGTCTCTATAGTATTGAACACCTTGAACGAGCGCCGAGGCACTATTTCCCACACCCACAAGAGCTACGTGAATATCAGGCAAGCTAGCGACCTCTTCAACATTATTCGGTTAAGCCTTTAACGGTGGTCTGCCCTTTAACTTTTCCGCGAACCATGATAAGATTAAAAGGCAACTGCATACACTGTCTGCTAGAGAAGGCAAGAAAGTATGGATGGAAGCGAAGTTACCGTAAGGTTCGACCCCTTCAAAGAAATCGTGGTCATGGAACGCGACCCCTTTCAAACGCCTGACGACATAGCACGATTCGCATCGATCATTGCTGGCGGAAAAACTGCAGGACTCTACTGGGCCGAAGGTGTCGTATTTCTGTACTTCCCGTTACCAGCCTCGACCGAAGCTACTGCAAGAGCACTCATAGAAGAAAAGCGCGTCTACTGGACATTCGTGGGTTACGCATCTATGCCAAAATACCAGGCCATAATCGAAACCAAAGAAAAGATAATCGTTCCAGTCATCGACATGTCTTCGAACGCTTTGCTGAGAAAAGCCGCGGCATGGCTGAAAGACCAGAAATAGTCCTGAAACCGTGCCCATGTTTTTGACACACTGCAGAAAGACGCTCAACCGGAAGCTTGCTTCTTGAACACGCTTTGCATTAAAGGGGAAGTTTTCGCCGGAAAGGGCGAAGGAGCCAAATTCGTAAGACTCCCATGGGTAAGAAAACAGATAGTCGAGAAACTTGGATTCGATCCCTATCTCGGAACCCTCAATCTAAGATTGTATGAAGACAATGGCAAGACGAAAAGGCAGCTCAAGAAGGCGGAGTCAGTAAGCGTCTCGCCAGTAGCAGGCTTCTGTTCTGGAAAATGCTACAAAGCATTTCTGACGAATAGTCTAGAATGCGCTATCATCATGCCCGAAGTTGCCAGATATCCTGCAGACGTTGTAGAAATCGTTTCCTCAACAAACTTGAGAGAGAAGCTCTGTCTGAAAGACGGGGACATCGTTGAGGTTAGAGTTCAGATCTGACTCACTTCTGTTTTCTCTTACTGCTTAGGAAACATTGCGTATATTCTTTCAGGCACCCATTCTTTTCAAGATAGGCTCCGTACCTCGCAAGGCCACTCATGGCACGTGACGCATCTTCCGGTGAAGAATAGGCCGGAATATCCAGCTTGTCAAACCTTGAACGCGTATACAAAGCCATCTCCGTCTCACCGATATCACACGCGACGATAGGCTTGTCGTACTTACTGGCGACTTTCGCGACTCTATCGATGAAGTCCTCTTGCAATGCCGGTATGTGGTGTAGACCGAGCAGTATTATGCCATTGATCTTATGATCTTGGAAAAGAATCTCTGATGCAAGCTCGAACATTTCAGACGTGCCCGAACCAGTGATGTCCACCGGGTTGTAGTTCGTTGCAAACTTCGGAAGTTTCCCTTCCGCCTTTAGCTTCTCGAACTTTGCGATAGTTTCTTCTGAAAACCTGTTGATGGTCAACCCTTTTGATTCAGCTTCGTCAACAGCCATAATGCCCGGACCACCAGCATCCGTGATTATTCCAACGTTTTTGCCTGTGGTGGGTGGCTGCATGGACAGAGCTTTTCCAACGTCGAAAAATTCCTCCATGTCCTTCGCCCTTATGATTCCGGTTTGCTCAAAAGCCGCGTCGTATATTTGATCTGAACCAGCGATGGCTCCCGTGTGGGAAGCCGCTGCTCTCGCGCCTGCTGTTGTTCTTCCAGCCTTGAGCGCTACGATAGGTTTCTTTTTCGTCACCTCTTTTGCGACATCGATGAATTCTCTACCAAACTTAATGTCTTCAACGTACAGCAAAATGACCTTAGTTTCATCGTCGTACAACAGATAGTGCAGCATTTCCGTTTCAGTGACATCGCATTTGTTGCCGAAACTCACAAACTTGCTGACCCCAATCTGTCGTCCGGTCAAGAAGTCAAGAGCTGACACGCCAAAGGCACCGCTCTGTGTGACTATGGCAATGTCGCCGGGTATTGGACGTGGTGTTGCAATAACTTCATCCCCAGTCATCAGAATCTTGGTCTCGGGCAGGAACAACATGTCCACGCCGGTTCTTGTATCGTAAACCCCCAAACAGTTTGGGCCCAAGACTCTTATTCTGGCTTTCTTCGCGATGGTCACAACTTGGTTCTCAAGTTCGTGGTTTCCGATCTCGCCAAAACCTGAAGTGATTATCACAACATCCTTGACCTTTTTGGTTGCTGCGTCTTTCATTATTTTCGGCACGACATTTGCCGGAACAACGATAACTGCTAATTCGACTTCTTCTGGAATGTCAGTTAATGACGGGTAGCTTTGAATTCCCAAGATGGATTCTTCGTTGGGGTTGACGGCAAAGAGCTTTCCCTTGAAAAACTCTCTGCTTTTGTTTTCTTGAAAATTCTTGAAGATGACGTGGCCTGCTTTGCTTATCTTCTTTGTTGCGCCGACAACTGCAACGGATTTGGGGCTGAAGAAGGCGTGAAGCTGTTTTACCGAAGAGTCCATCTCGGTTTCACCTTTTTCTTCTTCTAACGATCACTATGGGTTTATGTTTTACTGTCTCAAGCATTTTCCAGCTTACACCATCCAGACCTACGTTAAACCTCTCAGCCATATCCCAAACCGTTCTCCCTGCACCAGAGCCTCGCGAGCGATTTGCAATGTCGGCAACCTCTAAAGCTTCGTCGGCAGAAATGCGGCATCCGGCAACAGCAATTGGAGTTGCCCTCTTCTTCAGTCTGCATGCCCTGCCGACGACGTATGCCATGAAGCCGCCGAAAGAATGGATGTGCTTAACCGGGTTTGGACGAGGCGTGAAATGAAGATTTCTGAACGAATAGGTCTTGTCTGTGTCAACAATCAACACGCAGATCCTCTTTCCAAGTCGCTTCCAAACGTGTTGGCGTATTGTTTCAGCAATCTTGCCTGCTTCTTTCAATGACAGGCTAACGTAGGAATATGGCAAGTTGCTTCCATCAATTCCGCCCTCGGACCCAAACATCAACGCCTGCAATAAGCCAGCCTGCTCTAACGCAACTTGTTTATGGTAACTTCCGGCTTCAAACGGGTAATCCTGAAGCCTTCGAATCAAGGTCTCCTGAAAACGGCACAACCGCCCCAGAAAATAGCCCCAAACTACTCGCATCCAGAACTTGGCAATGATTCTGGCGTTCAAGCTTGGTTTGGTGTTGCTTTCGTCAATAATGTTGCCCGAAGCAGTAGAGATTGCCTTTTCCGACATGACCAGGAGATCTCTATTCTCTATCTTTCCACTGACGCCTTTGATTGTTTCGTCTAAGTAGTTCTCGCCGGGTTTCCAGTATTTCGTTCTGACTGCCAACGCTTCATACAGGTCTTCTCTTGACTCAGCTGTATGATAGATTGCTACCTTGCGATGAGGAATTTTTCAGCCTCTCCGAACAAAGGTCGTGCCGGAAACGTGTTGTAGTCGGTTACATGTTTCGGAATCGTTTCTTCAGTTCTTCGATGTTGCATTCTTTGGGTTTCATCTTTCCTTCAGAACAATAACCTAACTCCACGCATGTTGGTCCACAGTCCTCAAACAGTGCTGGTGCAGCCTTCCGTGCCTGCTTCAACATCTCAACCACAACTTCTCGCATTTCCCACTGTGCACGAGTACAGCAGCGTAAGTTGAAGAAGTGCCGTAGCTCACGGGCGTTCATCGTCACGATTATGTTTGTTTTGGCAGCGTTCGGAAGGATAAACCGGGCATCCTCCTTTGAAATGCCCAATTTCAGAAGTCTCTGATAAGTCTCAGAGATTCTTGTCAGAGTTTCATCAAACGTCTTCCTCGCTTCCGCATTTCCTTCTATGCTTGGAGGAATCACATAGTTTTCAAGTGTGTTGTAGGTTACGTAGCGTTGGCTCTGCTGGGTATACGAAGCGATGCGGTGCCTGACAAGCTGATGCGTCATTGCCCGTGAGACACCCTCTAGGCTGAAAGTGAAGGAGGCATGTTCAATCACTGAACCATGGCCATATCCGGTGACTCGCTTGATTATCTGCTTGGCAGTCTCGGCATCCATCTTTTTAATAAGGTCTGATGGAGTCCCGCTTTTTGTCGTCGTTAAAGCTGCGGTTCCGCATAGAAGATCCGCGTCTGCCGTGTAACGAAGAAGCTTAACCTTCAATCCGTACCCTCCTTCTCCACTTTGGCCTTTAACGCAATAAAAGAATTTGGTTGTTCAGACGTGCGAGTAGACTCGGTCGCTTGTGTATTTTCCGCTTTGCATTTCGTTCTCTATTTCGCGTAGCATAAGCACTCGTTTGAACGTTGGTGGGTGCGTTGAGAACAACGTGTTCATTCTTGCCCAGGTGGATTTTGCTTCTTTCTCCATAGCAAGCTCCAGCTCTCGTTCATCCAACACGCCATCATGATCCAAGTCATATTCTTGCTTTTTGGCAAATATTTCAGCCATTTCCTGCTTAGCCATGGCTGGGTCACCGATGTAGAAGGCTCTGGCTCCTGATGGCGCTTTCGGCGAGAGAGACAACCCATACGTTATCTTTGTCAGCGCAC
>JBGOYR010000094.1:0-4946 GCA_041479765.1 Bathyarchaeia archaeon
CAGACATTGAAAGAGCGTTCGAAGAGCTTGGAAAACCCATTTGGATCCGAGCCACACACGGTGCAGGCGGAATAGGAAGCACTCCAGCTCAGAACGTGGAGACGGCGGCGTCGTGGATTGATTATTGGAAAGCACGCAAGGTAGATTGGCAATTCATTGCGCAAGAGCATCTTCCAGGAAGAAACATGGCTTTTCACAGCCTCTGGAAAGACGGCGAACTTGTCACATCTATGGCTAGAGAACGGCTGGAATACATTTACCCGCACCTGGCGCCTTCAGGCATCACGGGCACCCCTGCTGTTCAGAAAACAGTTCACGACGAAGCCATAAACAAGATTGGAACAGATGCCGTTTTGTCGATTGATCCGCATTTCAACGGAATTGCCTGCGTAGACTTGAAACAGAACAAGGAGAAGGTTCCGTGCGTGACTGAGATTAACGCTGGGAGAATGTTCACCACGTCGTTCTTCTTCTCCTACGCCGGCAAAACGCTGCGAAAAGACTACTATGCAAACATCCCGTATCTGTACGTGAAGCTTGCGTTTAAAGAGAAGATTCCAGACATTCCGAAGTACGACGTCCTGCCCGAAAACCTCTACTGGATTCGCCACATCGACGCACCAGCAAGGCTAGTCAAAGACGGAAGAGTCATCGGGGAAATGTACCATTGATAGAGGCTGTCATTTTCGACCTTGACGGCACACTGATAAACCTTCCAGTAAACTACGACAAGCTCATCGAAGGGATAGAAAAGATCACAAAAACAGACTATGTGGGGCCGTTGACAGTTGCGGTTTCGAAACTCGACGAAAAAACCAAAAAAAGGGTTTTCAAGGTTTGGGATGAAGCAGAACTTGCAGCGCTGGCGAGAATGGCAATCAATGACGAGGGAATGGCAGTCTACAGGGAATTCTCAGAGAAACCGAGAGTCCTTGTCACCATGCAGGGAAAAGCACTGGTAAAGGCCGCACTCAAACGCCTCGGACTGTCTTTCAACGTAGTTGTTACGCGAGAAAACTCGCTTGACAGGGTTGAGCAACTCAAACACGCCACACGGACACTCAGAATGCCTGCTGAAAGAACACTGTTTATCGGAAACACCCAAGGAGACTCGCATGCAGCAAAAAATGCAGAATGCCAATTCCGCAGAGTAGGAACCAACAAGTCAGCCGTGCCAAATCCATGAGAATCTTTGGGCAAAACTCTTAAATAACTCGGAAATCGGATAATTCTTCTTCATCCAAAGGAGAAAAAATTCTTGATTCTCATCACAGGAAGTTCAGGATTTATCGGAACAAACGTGACACAGTATTTTGTCGACAAAGGAAGACAAGTGGTCGGCATCGACTTAGCCAAACCGTACAAGGACTTCCCAAAAGACCTGTTCACCTTCCACGAGTGCGACTTGACTGATCGAGACGCTGTTCTCAAAGCCTTCGAAAAGTTCAGCCCGAAAAACGTGATTCACCTAGCCTTCGTCACCCACCGCAAAGACATCTACGGAGAATTCTTTGACGACGCAAAAATCACCCTAAGCATGATGGACGCCGCAGTCAAATGCCACGTTGAAAGATTCATCCTAATGAGCAGCTCAACAGTCTACGGGCTGCGAACAGTTGACAAACCTGTGACCGAAGACGAAAAGCCCAACCCGAAAGGAACGTACGGAAAAGCCAAGCTCATGGCAGAGCTGATGGCACGGCAATTTTTCGAGGCTGAAAATCTGCCCATAACCATATTCAGAGGCTTCGAAATCTACGGCCCAATCCTAACTATCCCATCCATCGTCAGAAAACTGCTGGACAAAGCCGTCAACAAGGAACCAATGCAGCTTTTCTGCTATGGAAAACAGAAAACAGACTTCACATACGTTGAAGATCTCGGCCAAGCCATGGACATTGTTCTGCGGAACCCGAAGACGATAGGTGACACGTTGAACGTTGGCTCTGGGAAGGCATACACTTACGAGGAATTCGCTAAGGCAATAAGCAAGCTACTGCCTGCCAAGATCGAGTTGCTTCCCCCGCGACCGAACGAACACCCGTTCTACCTGTACTCTAATATTGAGAAATTGAAGCCGCTTGGTTTCAAGCCGAAATACGACATTATGGACGGCTTGAAGAAGACTGTGGATTGGATGTTAGCACAGCATGGTTGATGCCTGGCTAGACTCAGTCACTCCGAAAGACTCGCTTCTTCTTTCTCCTTTATTTGCTTCCTTGCATGAAAAAGGCTACAACACCATAGTTACAGCCAAAAAGCAGACCCAGACAACCGACATCTTAGACATTCTCGGTATACCCTACACCTGCGTAGGAAAGTACGGCGAAACACTGAAGGAGAAGCTCATAGAAGAACAAAAAAGAACAATAGAGTTTGTGAAGCTTTTCGACAAGATAGGCTACCCGAAAGTTTTGTGGACGCACGGAGACGTCGGCGCCATAAGAACCGCCTTCGGCCTCCAAATCCCCATCGTATACTCAAATGACACGCCACACGCTATTCACGTGGCCAAACTCGTCTCTCCATTGGTGGATTGGCTCATAGCACCTGTCTCGTATGGGAAGTGGTGGAGCAAGTTCGGCATACCAAAATCCCAGATCATGCTCTACGACGGAGTAGAGGAACTTGCGTGGATGGCAACATTAGCAAAACAGAAATCAAGTCTTCCCAAAGAGATAGCTGAGAAAAGGCCAATAGTGCTCTTCAGAAACGCCGAGTACAAAGCCAGCTACTGCAAAGACGTCAAGGCCGACACTTGGCGCCTAGTCAAGGAGCTTTCAGAACAGGCGACAGTGGTGTACCTCCCAAGATATGACGAAGAAAAAGAGAAACTCAAGAACATGGACAACGTCTGGGTTCCGGACAAAACCATACTGACTTTTCAGACAATGCCTGCCGTGGACTTAATGGTTGGAAGCGGTGGCACCGTGAACCGAGAAGCAGCGCTTATGGGAATCCCAACTCTGAACTTTCACTTCTGGGATGCCATAGCCAGATACCTTAGCAGAAAGGGCTTCCCAATACGATGCATAACAGACACGGACAGGATCCTCAAGACCGCAAAGAAGATCCTTAAAGAACCCAAGAAGTACAGGATGAACACGAGACCACTCATCAAGAAGCTGGAGAGTCCCGTTCCATTGACGGCGAGGTACATCGAGAAGTATTTGAAGAAGTGAACCCGCAACTGGACGCGGTCAATTTCCAGACTCCAGCAAGCCTTTCAGATAGTAAAACCTGAGCAAAGGATGAATATAGACGATGGAAGGCTCCATAGTCTTGTAAGCCATAAACAATCCCGTGAAGGGAGACATGAAGAAGCGATACACTACGCTGAGCTTCGTGACTGGCGGCCTCTTGTTTGTCTCGGTTTCTATCCTTCGCCAGATCTCATCCAGCTGCTTCGCATACCAATACTGATGCTCCAGCTCCTGCCTTAAACCGCGTCTGAAATGCACTGACTGAACACTACAATCCACATACCAATGATACCCGCCCTGATCAACCAAGTAAGCCAATATCGTGTCAACGCCTGAACTTGACTTAAGCTTGGGGAAACCGCCCACAGCTCTAACCACTTCAGTCCTGTAGATCGTGTTGTCCAAAGTTTTGCCCAAGGTGAAGGCAGCCATCTCTCTGCCTCTGAGCCACGACTCAAGCTTGGCTTCGCCTCGGTACTTTTTTGCCACGTACTGCTGCAGCCTGCGAATCCCAGCCGGCTTGTTGGCAAACCGCATTCCAGACGCGGCAGCCACCTTCGGGTTCTCGAGAGCCTTCGGAATCTTGTCCCACCAGTCACGAGCCAAAATCAGATCCTGCTCGAAGCTTATGAACCACTTGGACTCAACACGTTTCAGCGCAGTGTTCGCACCATCGCTGATGCCCTTCCCCTCGTTGAAAACCACAGTCCAACCGAAAGATTCCGCAATCTTTCTCGTATGATCAGAGCTTCTATCGTCAACTACTATTTTCTCATTCACAGATCGATCTGGAATGATCTCACTGATTCTCGTCAGGACTGAGGGCAAGGTCTCGGCGCCATTCTTAGTCCACATCACTAAGTCAACCTTTTCCATGAAACCCGAGACCTTAGGTATCGATGTCATTCTAGTGTAAGCCTCGACAGCAGTTGCCACAATCTTGCACGACTGTTCTCGTTGCATGCATCTTAAATCTTTCCATCAATAGTTAGCACGCGTGAGCCGCAATCCACCTAGTCCCAAATCGTGAGCCACGACAACCAACTGCCTGCTCTTCTGGCTCTACGATGTAATCGACTTCCTTCATTTCATCCAGTGCTTTCTGGAATAGGAGATCACTTTGCTGATTCCATCGTCAAGCGTAACCTTTGGCGACCAGTTCAGTTCAGTTCTGATCTTCACTGCATCCAGTACTATAGACGGTTGATCAGAGATTGGCGGACGGTACGGATAGCCTGGAGGATAAGAACCGTAAGTGATTTTTCGTCTATCGTAGCCGATCTTGTCAGCTATCTTTTCAGCAAGTTTCCTGTTCGTTATTCCTTTTCCTGTACCAACATTGTAAATCTGGCGATTTGCCTTCTTGCTCCTGATTGCAAGCAGGTAAGCATTCACGTGATCATCAACATACATGTAATCCCTGGCAGAGTCAGGTGCGCCAACGTAAGCCTTCTCACCTTTCAGCATCTGGGTGACGAGGTACTCGATAATGAAACTTGTGTCGAATTTCCTTCCATACGAGTTTGTAGGCCTCATTATAGACCCATTCAGGCTGTAGGTGTGGAACATCATTTGCAGATAGAGATCCGCTGCAGCCTTACTGACCGCATAGGGACTAGTGGGTCTCAAGGCCAAAGTCTCTTTCAACGGTTCTTTTCCCTGCAAGCCATACACTTCTGCTGTTGACGCTGCAACTAACCTTCTAGTCTGCGGATCTGGAAGCTCCAACAAAGCATGCGCTAC
>JBGOYR010000095.1:0-4926 GCA_041479765.1 Bathyarchaeia archaeon
GGAAATGACGAAGTATGCTAAGGATGCAGGCGCTACGGCAGCGTTGATAGTCACACCCTTCTATCTTAAACCAGCAGATCGCGGAATCTACGAGCATTATTCCACTATAGCGAGCCAAGTGGATCTGCCGATAATCCTGTACAATATTCCCCAGTGCACTGGGTTGCCGTTGCCTTGGCAGATGGTTGAGGACCTTGCCCAGATTCCGAACATTGTCGCTGTGAAAGACAGCAGTGGGCAACTGAGCTTCATACTGGCGGTATTGGAGAAAGTCAGAGACAAGATCAACGTTCTGTGCGGGCACGATGAAGTTGTTGTAGCTGCGTTGGCTGCAGGCTGCTCAGGCGCCATACTCGCAAGCGCCAACGTGATCCCAGACATCTGGATCCAAATCTACAACCACGTAAAGAAAGGTGAACTGCAACAAGCCCGAGAGCTTCAGTACAAGGTTCAGAAGATTGCCCGCATAATCGCTGGAAGCGGAGCAGTCGGCACGAAAGCAGCGTTGAACATGATGAAGATTAAGGTTGGCCCTCCGCGACAGCCCCTGAGCGTGGGCGGCGAGCTGACGTATGAATCGAGAGAAGAGCTTCGCTTGGACTTGGAGAAGCTTGGGAAGATAGAGCCTAAGTCCATCACTTTTGAGATCGAGGAAAAGCCTATTCAGCAGCGTTTCATGGCTGTTGACGTGACGCCTGAAGTCATAAAAGACTTCGACCTGAAGATGGGTGAAGCCTTAGCCGGTCAAGGAGCGGAGGTAGCACATATTGACTTGCTGATAGGAAAGAAGGATGGACCGTTGGCTGCGGCGTTTGCGAAGGCTAAGGCAGTGCCTTCGGCTGGGCATGAACCGTTGCTTGCTATTCTGGAGCCAAACTTGTCGGTTAAGCCTGAAACGCTGATAATTCCGACGGTTACGATCACGGGGATGAGGCAGGCCAGCATGGTCTACGGTCCAGCGCAGACAGCGGTTGCGAAAGCAGTCGTAGACAGCGTTGCTGACGGCACGATTCCAAGGGAGGCTGCTGAACGGTTGATTATTCTTGCGAATGTTTTTGTTCATCCAACAGCTGTGGACAGGCAGAGAGTCTACATCAACAACTACAAGGCTATGCGTCATGCCATTCGAAAGACGATTGAAGGCAGGCCGACCATTGACGAGCTGATCGAGAACAAGGATAGGTCGAAACATCCTTTCAAGTACACACCGTAGGAAAACAAGACATTGTCAACCAACATTGCTGAAGGCGACTTTATTCTGCTCTATTTGAAACAGCGGAAAGACTACTTGATCAGAGTCGAAGCTGGAAAAACCTTCCACACGCACAAGGGTTTCATAAAATTCGACGACGTGATCGGCAAACCTTACGGAACCCGAATCGTCAGCAGTCTAGGCCATGAATTCGTGGCGCTCAAACCCCAACTGCGCGACTACGTCATGAAGTCGGCTCGCCAGACCCAGATTAACTACCCTAAAGACATCGCCCTTATCATATTGTTCAGTGACATAGGTCCCGGAAGCCTTGTCGTCGAAGCCGGAACAGGCACAGGTGCAATGACAACAGCCATAGCGAACTACGTGAGACCAAACGGCAAAGTCTACAGCTACGAGATAAGAGAGGAATTCCAGAAAGTGGCTGAGAAAAACCTCAAACGTGCCTTCCTGTTCGACTACGTGGAACTTAAGAACAAAGACATCACCCAAGGAATCGAAGAAACCGACGTAGACGCAGTGATCCTGGACATGGCAACTCCATGGCTGGTCGTTCCACACGCTTACAGCGTCCTGAAACCCTCCGGAACCTTGGTCTCGTTTAGCCCAACCATCGACCAAGTCGTCAAAACTGTTGAGGCCTTGAATGAAGGCGGTTTTATTGACACGGAAACGATTGAATGTATGATGCGCGGCATGCAGACAGAAAGAGGAAAAACCAGACCTCACACTCTGATGACTGGACACACTGGCTACATAACGTCCTCACGCAAAGCAATGAAATTCGAATAGGTCTATCAGCCTTTTGCTTGTCAGCTCCAACAGGAATGGAGCTGATTTTTTAGGCATCTGAAAAGCATTTATCCATTTTCCGCACAATATTGAACTATTGGGCTGGGATTTGTGATGGTCGGATTCTCCATAAGCGAAGCGGAGTACAAGCGTCGGATTGAGCATGTCAGAAAGATTCTGTCCAGGAGGAGGCTTGATGCTTTGTACTTGACTAATGGTGTCAGCATGTTCTATTTGACTGGCTACTCTTTCATCTCGACTGAAAGACCCGCGGCGTTAGTCGTACCTGCTGAGGGCAAGATCACCTTCTTAGGTCCGCTACTCGAAAAAGATCACGTTCCTCTAGAGACCAATCTCATCGAAGATGTCAAGACGTATCCAGATTATCCTGGCGAGAAACACCCGATAGAGCTTTTCGCCGAGTTTCTCACCGAGATGGGGTTGGCGAAGAAACGAATAGGCATTGACAATATCGTGGGGGCTTCTGCCATGTGGGGGTATAAGGGAGTGCCGCTGACGAAGAAGCTTGAAGCCAAGTTTGTTAATTTGTCCGATTTAGTGCCTTACATGCGCCTTGTCAAATCGGAGGAGGAGATTGCTCTGATGCGGGAGAGCTGCAAGTGGGCGAATCTGGCGATGTCTTTGCTTCAAGACTACACGGCTGAAGGTCTTTGGGACGTTGACATTGAGCTTGCTGCGGCTCGTGAGGCATCTGAAATCATGAAGAAGACGCTCGGTCCGGATTACGTGCCCAAACGGAATATTCTTCCTGTGACGCTCTACTATAGAGGCCAGATAGGCGAGATGAGCGCCATACCTCATTCGATGGCTTCGAAACGCATGATAAGAAACGGTGATGTGGTCATTGGCGAGGCTGGCGTGGACGTAGGCGGCTATTTCTGCGAGCTGGAGCGAACCTTGATAGTTGGAAAGCCCACGCCCAAGCAGAAGCGCTACTTTGAGGCGATGTTGAAGGCTCAGGATGCTGCTTTCGCGGCGTTCGGACCGAACGTTAAGTGTAGTGACATCGATAGAGCCACGGTTTCAGCTTTCAAGAAGGCGGGCTTCTTCAACCTAGTGAAGCATCACACCGGACACGGTCTAGGTTTGGAGGTCCATGAACCTCCGTGGCTGGACATAGGCAACCATGAACCGCTCAAACCCGGAATGATTGTGAGCTGTGAACCGGGCATTTACGAGACTGGGTTTGCTGGCTTTCGGCATTCAGACACCGTGCTAATCGGAGAAGAGGGGTCAGAAGTGTTAACCTACTACCCAAGAGACCTTGAATCTCTCAGGATAAGCTAGAAAAACAAGGATAGGTTAAAAGAAGCTAGGGTTTCTTGAAAATCATGGTCTTGGTTCTGAGAAGCTGCTGGCAAGATGGACAGTGTCTCCGCCTTCGACTGAACGCGAATTGACGGTTGCAGTTGTAGCATATCTGCACGAGAGCGATTAGTCTCCCATCAGGCATCCTGTGATGCGCTTCAATGAACTCGACTGATTCTCGCGGCTTCTTCTCTCTTCTGTAATACTGTAACGTTCCGGTTGACATGATTTCTCCTCCCTCCCCTCGCTACTGCTTCTCCTCTTTGATCTTGCGGTCCAGCGTTTTGACGAGACCAGCTATCCTGTAAGCCACATAAGCCAGTAGGGCCGTCACCATTACTTCTGCTAGGTCTCCAACGATTCTGACTAGCTCACTCACACTCATTCATAAGCCTCCTTCGATAGTTAAGCTTTAACTCGCCGATTTCGCCTGAATTCAACAGACAATTGATTTTGACCTTGCTCTCTGAGACTGCGCAAGGAGCGCCGCATAAGATCAGCATCTTCAGCTTTTTCATTTCCGATTCTCCCTTTGCCAAGACGCACACTATAAGAAACAGTATGGTTAGGCTTAATGCTATGTTTTAGAACGTGACTGTACTAGATTTAGAACGGGTATGGACCCATGAACCCGTACCTCTTGCGCGGCGACTTGCGCTTGAAGAATACGTAGAGACCCCAAGCTATGAATATGCTCACGATGAGGGCTTCGACGTCTTTGACTGGACTTTCTTGCACGTTCGAGTCAAATCCCGTCCTCTCAAGGTCTTTCATCTGGTCAGTCATGGACTGGAGGAAGCCGTTGCTTTCGGGCCTTAGCGTGGCGAGTGTTATCAAAGGACCCAGCATAAGCGCTAGGGCAATGAGTACAGCGAGTATCGGATAGAGCGCTTTTATGTTCAGCTTGCTCGTCTCCAAGTAGCATATCGAGCGCGCATTCTTTTAGTTCTACATTTTAGAACAGCACGTTGCAGCTTCAAAATGGCTTCGACCTCCACAGTCTTATGGTTTCGATGGTGAAGATCAGAGAGGCGATGATGCCGAACATGACGGCGTAGAAGCTGGGTGCCACTTCTCCAAGGAAGCTGAGCAGCAGATACACAGTAAGCATGGTTACGAACAACATCGAGTAGAAAAGGTATCTGGGTACGAGGAAGCTTCCGAGACGGGTGAAGAAGCGGAGTATGCCTACTTTGACTTCTTCTTCGAGCACGTATTCGCCTGTTACCTGCTTTTGAACAAGCCCCAGATCCTGCAGCTTCTCAAGGTGATGCACTGCTATGCTTGGGCTGGAGAATCCAAGCGAACGCTGAACCTCGCGAATGCCAACCGTGTGCGAAGGCTGCTGCAGCAAATACCAATAGACAATGAGAGTCTTCCCTTTCAAAGAAGACTCCAAAACCGCCAAGTCAAGTTCACGAGGAGCTTTCGACACAAACCATCGCCAGATGCCTTTAGGAAACAACTACTTAAAAGCCTAACCGCGGAACAGGCTCAACGCTTCACTGCAGGACATATTTCACTTTAGGAACATGCCTTTTTATCAGCCACGCTCAGAGAAGACGGTAACGTGCACTGTCGGATGCGATGGA
>JBGOYR010000096.1:0-4862 GCA_041479765.1 Bathyarchaeia archaeon
CCTACGGCCATTGCGCCCACTTCCCTCATTGACATGCCACCGTAAGTGTAGAAGCCCTCGTACACTGGAAGCCAAGGTCGTATCTTGTCGAAAAGCTCCTTGTTGTTTGTGGCTATCATGCCGCCTCTGACGGAAGTGTTTTTCCTTCCGCTCATGTAGAATAGGTCGACTTCACTGCACATCTCTTTGACTATTTCTGCTACGGTCTTGTTTTCGTATCCTTTCTCTCGCTGTCTTATCAGGTAGGCATTTTCACAGATCAGGCTTCCATCCAGAACCATCATTAGGCCGTTTTCGTTACAGATCTGCCTTATCTCTTTCATATTCTTCATCGAGAACGGTTGTCCACCAATCAGGTTGGTTGTCGCTTCCATTCGAACAAAGGCTATTTTGTCTTTGCCATATTTCTTGATCACGTTCTTCAGCTTTTCTGGGTCTATGCATCCCTTGAACTGGTTAGTGCTCTCTGTCTTTAGCGCTTCGTCATAGAAGATTTCCAGGACTTGCGCTCCTGCTAGTTCAATGTGTGCTCTAGTGGTGGTGAAGTGGTAGTTTGTTGGGACGACGTCACCCGGTTTGATGAAGACTTTTGCCAACAGGTGTTCTGCTGCTCTGCCCTGGTGAACGTTCATCACGTGTTTGTATCCCATGACATCTTGTACGGCGTCCGCAAATTCGTAGAAAGTCATACTTCCAGCGTAGGCGTCATCTGTTCTCATCATTGCAGCGAATTGGTTGTCGCTCATGGCGTTTACGCCGCTGTCGGTGAGCATGTCGAGGAATATGTCCTTGGTTTTTAGCAGAAATGTGTTGTAGCCTGCTTCGCCCATGGCTTTGAGCCGCTCCTCCACGGGTATCAACGAGATTTTTTGAACCATCCGTGTTTTGTGCATTTCAATCGGGATTTCTTTGCCTGAAGCGAGTTTTATGGACATTATGTAAACCTCATGAACGTCGCTACTGTCGGTTTCGGGTTTTAATAATACTTTCGGTCAAGACCCAGTTCATTCAACATCTCTTCGAATTGTGACCAAAAGTTATATGTGAAAGGAAGAAATCTGGACACTTTCTCTGGAGCTGGAGTGGATTTATTGCCTGATTCACACGTGTTGCTTGAAGACAGCCCTGGAAAGAGTGTCCTTCTGCTCGGCAACGAAGCCATTGCAAGAGGAATTCTGGAAGCGGGCATAGGAATTGTGACGACATACCCGGGCACACCAGCATCTGAAATAGGTGATTCTATCGCGCATATTGCTTCTGAAGCGGGTGTGTACATGGAATACTCGACCAACGAAATGGTTGCAATGGAGGTTGCTGCGGGAGCCGCAAACTGCGGCGTACGAGCTCTTACCGCCATGAAACACGTTGGGCTGAATGTAGCTGCTGACATGCTTATGACCTTAGCCTATACCGGCGTTAGGGGAGGCTATGTTATAGTTACCGCGGATGATCCAGAATGTCACAGTTCCCAGAACGAGCAAGACAATCGTTTTTACGCTTTGCTTTCAAACTTGCCTTGTTTGGAGCCTTCGAGCCCTCAAGAAGCGAAGGACATGACGATCTCGGCGATTGAAATCTCTGAAAAACTAGAACTGCCAGTGTTGTTGAGAACCACAACTCGAGTAAGCCATACTCGCGGTCCAGTTACGTATGGAAAGCTGACAAAACCAAATCTGAAAGGCAAATTCATCAGAGACCTGAAGCGTCTGGTGATGGTTCCGGCTAACTCGAGACCAAAGCACACCATGCTCTTGAAAAGATTGGAAAGTGACAAAGAAATCAGTGAAACATCTGCCAACAACAGAGATGTACGAGAAGGAAAGACTAAAGAATTCGGCATAATCTCTTCGAGTGCAGCTTACTGCTACGCAGTTGAAGCATCAGACTTGCTAGGTTTAGACGCCAGCATATTGAAGCTTGGCATTACTCACCCGCTTCCGGAAAAGATGATTGGCGACTTCTTGAAGAAACACCGAAAAGCGATTGTGATCGAGGAATTAGAGCCTTACCTAGAGATGCAAATCAAAGCCATCGCCAAAGACTGCGCACCTAACATTCACGTTTACGGGAAGACCAATGAGCAGCATTTTCCGAGGGACGGAGAGCTTTCCACGCACGTCGTTTCAGAGGGTTTGGCCAGAATAGCTGGCAAAGGATTGCCGATAGATTTTGAGAGCATCGCGGAAAAACAAGCTGCAGTCATAAGAGATCTGCCGCCTAGACCGCCCATACTGTGTGCTGGATGTCCACACAGGGCCTCTTTCTATGTCATAAGAAAGGTTGGCGGAGACAAAGCGCTGTACCCGACAGACATAGGTTGCTATGCTTTAGGAATTGCTCCGCCGTTGAGTGTTGGTGATATTATGATCTGTATGGGAGCGAGCATAGGAACTGCTCAGGGAATAAGCAAGGTTACGGGTGCACCGACGATCGCTATAATCGGAGATTCAACATTCTTTCATGCTGCAATCCCTGCACTTGTGAACGCCGTCTACAGCAATTCAAGAGTCACTTTGGCTGTCTTGGATAATGCTACGACGGCAATGACAGGACATCAGCCACATCCCGGAACAGGATTGACAGGGATGGGAAGCCCTTCCGAAAAAGTAAGCATTGAAAAGGTGGCTGAAGCCTGCGGAGTAAAATACGTGAGAACAGTTAATCCTTTCAACGCAAAAGAAGCATCTGGAGCTCTGAAGGAGGCACTAGAACAATCTGGGCCTTCAGTAGTGGTTTTCCGAGCACCATGCACTTTGCTGTTGATTAGGGAGAAAAAGCGCAAGGGCAAAAAGACAGCTCCATGTGAGATTTCGGAGAAATGCACGAATTGCATGGCATGCATCAAGTTGCTGGGTTGCCCAGCACTGACGCTTGAAAGCGGAAAAGTTCGAATCAACAAAGTGTTGTGCACGGCATGCGGGTTGTGTGCGTCACTATGCCCCTATGATGCGGTTGTAGGAGGAAGGGACGACAGATGAAGGAGTTCAACATTGTTTTGGCAGGTGTCGGCGGGCAAGGAACGCTCTTGGCCGCAGAAGTTTTGGGTGTGGCAGCTGTGAAGGATGGACTGAATGTTCGGGTCAGCGAAATTCATGGTATGGCTCAACGCGGCGGTGCCGTCACCTCTAATGTGAGGATAGGTGAAAGCGTCTTGGCGTCAACAGTCGTGGATGGACAGGCAGATGTGCTCTTGGGTTTCGAACCATTGGAAACGCTTAGGAATCTCAAGTATGCTTCAGAGAGAACACTGGTCATCATGAGTGACGAGAGAATCCCGCCAACAGAGCTTGCGGCCAAGAACAAGCCGTACCCAAGTATCGAGGAGATTATTGAGAAGATTCATCGTTTCACGAAGAACGTTGTCGTCATAGAGACGAGAAGGCTGGCTGAAGAAGCCGGAGACAGTCTAACTCAAAACATAGTCTTGATTGGCGCACTGGCTGCAACGGGAAAGCTTCCGACGAGCGAAAAAGGCCTGAGGGAAGCTTTGAAAGAGCTCATCCCGGCCAAACATCTCGACATGAATCTTAGAGCTCTTAAGCTTGGTTACGAATGCGTGAGAAAAAACGATACGAAAACCTGAGTTCTTTTCGGCGCGTTTTTGGCCCTTTTTTCTTTGGTTTGTTGTCATTGTCGATCAGGTGATATAGTTGAATGAGGTTCGGATTCTCAGTTTCACTTGTGTTGCGCCAGAAAATGCTTGGATAGTGGAGAGGCAGGCTTGGTTCGTTCAATGGAAGAGTCGTCATGGACACGCAATGCATAGCCCAAGACTTGCCGTGCGGCTGTGTGAATCAAACCTTTCGGCCCAACGTATTCTCATACTGAACAATGGGTCACCTGACAGCTTCTGCTGCTTCATGAAAAAGCTTTGTTGGTCTGGAAAAAGGTGACAGCTAACCTATTCATTTTTCTCTTTCGGTTTCTTCTCGTGTTCCAGTATGGCGGCCAGTATTCTTTGAAAGAGTTTCATGTCTGAAACATCCACTAGCGGCATCTGGAAGCTCTTGTCGATTTCATGCAGTTTCTCGTATTTCGGGAACTCGGCGTAGCAGATCTGGCTTACTGGAAATTCCTGTTTCTTCAATTCGTGTTCAAAGGCTTTTTCGTAGACCTCAAGGCAAAGGATGTAGCCGCCGATCCAGTAGAGCCTATTGATACCGTAGGTTGCGGCACACCAAGCGATGTTTGCCACTGAGCGCTTGTCCAAGCCCAGGATTGTGACTTTGCGCGTTGGAGCGATTTCCACTTCCATGTTTTTTCATTCCTTAAACGGGGTTCTCAACACTTCCTTGGCCTTATTGCTTATTATGGGGCCAAGTCCATGGACTGTTTCAGGCCAGTCATCTACGTTGATCAGGGCGTTTAACGGCGTTTGATAGGATTTAAGGATTGCTAGGGCTTTTTCTCTTCCGACGTTAGGCAGGCTTGCTACGAAGTAGATTTGAGCATCGGATGTGCTGTCGTAGTTCTTGAAGGCGTGAACCGTTGGTGAACGCTTCTCAACTATCTGCTCTTGCCGTGCTGCCACGTAAAGGAAGTCGACTGTCTCCTTGTACGACGTTGTAGAGATGATCGGTATGCCGTTCCTAGCCAAGCTAAAGAGAGCGCCCCATACCGCTGCAGGCTGAATCCGGCTGTACTTGTAGATTATGGGCAAGTAGCCTTCAAGCAATATCAGCGATTTGGGATAGACTTCCTTAAGCCTAAACAACTGCTCAAACAAGTAGCGATGAGTAAGCGTGTAAACAAAGTCCTTCACCGTCTTCCTTTCAACGGCGCACAAGTCTGACAGAACGTAGTCGCCCTTTTCCAATCGCTCAGTCCTGATACTGACGCCTCGTTCAACAAGTCCTTTGACG
>JBGOYR010000097.1:0-4812 GCA_041479765.1 Bathyarchaeia archaeon
GCTCAGTTGACGGCATGATATTGGCAATGGGATTAGCCTACGGCGGACTAGCACAAGTAATAGCAGGAGTGATGGAATATAAGAAAGGCAACACCTTTGGCACAGTGGCTTTCACGTCTTACGGCCTGTTCTGGTGGTCATACGTAATACTGAACGTGATGCCAAACTTTACTCTGATAAGTCCAAGAGTATCAGGAGTCAGCAATGAAGCATTAGCAGCCTATTTCTGCATATGGGGACTCTTCACTCTGGCAATGTTCTTCGGCACCCTGAAAAAGAACCGCGCAATACAATTCGTCTTCATGAGCCTTGCTATACTGTTCTTCCTGCTTACAGCAAGATTCGCACTTCTGGCAAACGATCTCACTACAGACGTGAAGCTGTTCACACAAATAATCGGTATCGAAGGCATCATTTGCGGAGCAAGTGCAGTCTACTTGGCCATTGCTGAAGTATTGAACGCGGAGCACGGAAAAACTGTGCTGCCAATATGCCCTGTGAGCTAGAAATCAGCTTCACCCTTTTTTATTTTTCAGCTAAAAAGGTTTATATTTTCGGAACGGATGCTCTTCACCGAATTCATGGAAGGTCAAAAAATGTCAGAGACTAGCTTACCATTTAATGAAAGAGTGTTACCTGGAAAAGCTCTGAAGGAGGAATGGGAAAAGTCCATCAAGAACCCGCAGGAGTTCTGGGCTGAAAAAGCAAAGGCCATTGATTGGTTCAAGACTTGGGATAAGGTGCTCGACGACTCGAACCCGCCATTCTACAAGTGGTTCCCGGGTGGGCTTCTGAACATCTGCTATAACGCACTTGACAGGCACTTGAAGACTCCTAAGAAGAATCAGCTTGCATACATTTGGGAAGGCGAACTGCCCGGCGAAGTCAGAACCTACACATACTACCAGCTTTACAGAGAAGTCAACAAGCTTGCGAAGATCTTCAAAGACTTCGGCCTCAAGAAGGGAGACCGAGTGGCTGTTTATCTGCCAATGATTCCAGAACTGCCAATAACACTGCTTGCAACAGCACGCCTTGGCGGAGTTCACACTGTGGTTTTCTCAGGGTTCAGTGCCGAAGCACTAGCAGACAGAATAAACGACTGCCAAGCAAAAATCCTCGTAACCGCAGACGGAGCCTACAGACGCGGAAAAACCGTTACCCTGAAGGACACGACAGATCGGGCCACAGCAAACACTCCAAGCATTGAGAAAATTGTCGTTGTCAAGAGAACTGGACAACAGGTTCAGATGAAAGAAGGAAGAGACCATTTCTATCAGGATTTGATGGCTAAGGTTGAGCCGAACGCTTACGTTGCGCCTGAACCGATGGAAGCAACCGAACCGCTGTTCATACTCTACACTTCAGGCACCACTGGAAAACCCAAAGGAGTTCAACACGGCATAGGCGGCTACCTAGTTTGGGGCTACTGGACACTCAAGTGGGGTTTCAATCCGGATGAGAAGGACATTTGGTGGTGCACAGCCGACATCGGCTGGATCACAGGACATACATATAATGTCTACGCGCCGTTAGCGTTAGGAATAACCTCATTCATCTTCGAAGGCACACCGGACTATCCAGCTCAAGACCGCTGGTGGGAAATGATCGAAAGACACGGAGTCACAATACTTTACACCACGCCGACTGCAATTAGGATGTTCATGAAATTCGGCGAAGAATGGGTGAAGAAGCACGACATAAACACTCTGAGGCTCTTGGGAACAGTTGGAGAGCCGATAAACCCAGCAGCATGGCGGTGGTACTACCGCGTCATCGGCAGAGAAAAGCTTGCAATCATTGACACTTGGTGGCAGACAGAAACCGGCGGATTCATGATCGCGCCTCTGTCGGGCCTGGAGCTTGTTCCACTCAAACCAGGATCAGCAACAAACCCATTACCAAGCATACTTGCAGAAGTATGGGACGAGAAGGGACAGCCCACGCAGGCAGGAACCAAGGGTTTTCTAGTAATCAAGACTCCTTGGCCAGGAATGCTTGAAACCCTGTGGAGAGATGCAGATAGGTACAAGCAGACCTACTTTGGGAGATGGCCAAACATATACTACACAGGCGATTATGCAGTCAGAGATCCTGATGGATATTTCTGGTTGCTTGGAAGAGCAGATGAAGTGCTAAAAGTGGCTGGACATAGAATCGGCACGGTTGAGCTTGAGAGCGCGCTGGTTTCTCATCCTTCGGTTTCTGAAGCCGCGGTCATGGGCAAAGAGGACGCTGTGAAAGGCGAAGTGCCAGTAGCCTTCGTGACATTGAGAAGCGGTTTCACCCCGTCTGACGAGTTGCGTGCACAGCTCGTGCAACACATCAGATCAACCATCGGTCCGATAGCCACGCCAGACGCAATAGTCATCGTCAACAAACTGCCAAAGACTCGCAGTGGGAAAATCATGCGAAGACTCCTGAAAGCAGTGCTTGCAGGTGCAGCTTTAGGCGACACAACGACATTGGAAGATGAGGCTTCAGTCGAAGACATCAAGTCAACTTACGAAGAACTGAGAAGACAGCTGGAAAAGAAGTAGTAGCAACACTTCTTTTCATCCCCTTTTACATTATCCAGTATTTCCGCAATAGTCGATAGTTTTGACGTCCGCTCAAGCCTGCAATTGGCCCATTTAGGGGTAGAATCTTCTCGTCGTTCTCGGGAACGGTATGGAGTCTATTATGTTCTCTAAGTCAAGCATCCACGTTAACAGTCTCTCCAAACCCATGCCGAACCCTACGTGCGGAACCGTACCATAACGCCGAAGGTCGAGGTACCACTCATAGTCTTTCTCACTCATACCCATTTCTTTGATCCTTTCGATCAGCTTTTCCTTCTCGTCCTCTCTTGCGCCACCTGTTGATATCTCTCCTATTCTGGGAACCAGCATGTCAGCTGACATTGCAATCTCGGGATGGTCACGATACGTCTTGCAGTAGAACGCTTTGATCGCGGTCGGGTAGTCATAGATGAAGAATGGCTGTCCGAACTCCTCTGCTAGAACCTTTTCTTCCTCGTAGCCAAAGTCCTCACCCCATCTCGTGTTGAAGCTCTTGGCTTTCAGCTTCTCGACTGCTTCAGTGTAGGTTATTTTCGGAAAGGGCGGGTTGACAGAAGCCACTTTTTTTATGTCTGCACCCAACTCTTCAAACTCTTTCCTGCATTCTAGGGCTGTTCTCTTGCAGATGTGAGCCAAAAGCTGCTCTTCGAACTGCATCAGGTCATGCATGTCTGCAAAAGGCCATTCGCCTTCGATGTGCCAGTACTCGGTCAGATGTCTGATCGTTCTGCTTTTCTCAGCCCTGAACGAAGGCGCAATACAGTAGACTTTTTCCAAGGAATAAATCAGAACCTCAAGGTAGAGCTGAGAACTCTGTGTCAAATACAAATTTTGGTCAAAGTACTTCAAGCCGAAAAGTGTCGAACCGCCTTCAACCGCGGCTGAAATGAACATAGGCGGAGAAACCTCTGTGAACCTTTGGCTCTTGAAAAACTCACGTGCAAACTCTAGCACTTGGGCGCGAACCTTCATTACCAAACTCATCCTGCGACTGCGAAGCCACAGGTGACGGGTATCACGCAGAAACTCCTCGCTTTTGTCCTTGGCTATTGGAAAGAGCTCAGCCAACCCAACGATCAATACCTTTTCCACAGCGACTTCATACCCCCCTGGCGCACGCTCATCCTTCTTCACAATGCCCTCAAGGGTGAGCGACGACTCAATAGTCAGTTTTTCCGCCTCATTCCATGCTAGACTTTCCTTCTTGACGGTACACTGAATTATGCCGGTTGAGTCGCGCAAGACAATGAAGACAGTGTTCTTGCTTTCTCTCTTGCGGTAAACCCAACCTCTGACAGCCACACTTTTGCCTTCATGCTTTCCTTCTATGATTTCCTGTATGGGCACAAGGGACACAAACGTCAACTCCAAGTTGCTTCCGTTTTCAAAGCTAAAACATCAACGGTCCTTTTAAGGTTTAAACCTATTTCGGACCGGGCTCAACCAGCACGAACAGCCCAAACAGGGCAATAACATAGGAATATTCCGTCCGCTCAAATGTCCGATGTCCTAGAAGGGTTCTGTTAACTTGGTGGGCGATGCTTCTCCCTGTTAACAGTCGGGTGATGCAAGCCATTAGTCGTATTATGCCTTAAGCGGTCTTCCAGCTTACCATGACGCTTACAAAAAGGAGTTTTGGACACTGAGAAATCCGAGAACAGAGCATGTTAATGCAATAAAGCTCAAGGGAGATATGAACAACAATAAGATGGAAAGGTTCAATGGTGAAGTGAGAGACAGAGAGAAAGTGATGAGAGGGCTAAAGAAGACTGATACGCCAATTCTTTCTGGTTATCAAATCTTTCATAACTATATCAGAGAACATGAAGGCTTAGATGGTAAGACTCCAGCAGAAGCTTGCGGAATTAAGATAGAAGGAAACAACAAGTGGCTAACTTTGATACAAAACGCAACCAAAAAATCTACCCACCCTTAAAATAGAACTCGGCTATGACCTTCTCCAACCTGCTAAACTTCTCTTTTAATTCAACCGTCTTACGCTCAATATCCTTCAATAGAGCATCATACTCATTATCAATTGATGCAAACTCATTTAGAGCCTGAAGCCTTCCTCGTGAGACTTTAGCCCCTGATTGAAGTTTTTCTTCTAACACTTTTTCTCTCTGTTCAAGTAACTCAAATTCTTTCTTCAAGAATCCATATTTGCTCTCATAACGCTGTCTAGTTGACATAACAACCTGTATCATGGAATAGCCATAAAAGTCTAGCCATCACCCGACTGTTAACAGGA
>JBGOYR010000098.1:0-4692 GCA_041479765.1 Bathyarchaeia archaeon
CAACCACCGGACAGCGGCCACTTGACGTTCAACGGCAGAAAAGTAGAAGTCGTTGACGTCCAAAAGGTTGGAACGGTAATAGTGCATAAGGTCAAAGGCGACGTTCCCAAAGAAGGACAGTTTGTGAGGGGAGTGATTGACTGGAACAAACGCTACAGCCTTATGAAGAATCACACGGCAACTCACGTGATCGGCGGCGCGGCCAGGCGTGTGCTTGGGATGCATGTTTGGCAATATGGAACCCAGAAGGGCGTGGAAAGCTCTAGGCTGGACATTTCACACTATCGTCGGCTGTCTCGGGAGGAGGTTCACAAGATTGAGATTCTGGCGAATGAGGCGGTTCTGCGGAGCATTCCGGTTGAAACGGCTTGGCTACCGCGCAACGAGGCTGAAAGCCGCTACGGTTTCAGACTATATCAAGGTGGTGCGATTCCGGGCAAGGATATTCGCGTAGTGAGAGCAGGTGATTGGGATGTTGAAGCATGTGCAGGAACGCATTTGAAGAACACGGGTGAGATTGGATTCATAAAAGTGATCCATTCGGAACGAGTTCAGGACGGGGTGGAAAGGATCACCTATTCTATCGGGATTCCAGCCGTGAAAGCAGTGCAGAAGAATGAAGAACTGCTGCTAAAAGTTGCTGATATGCTGAGCGCTCCTCTGGAGAAGCTTGACAAGACAGTGGAAAGGCTTACGAAGGATTTGAAGGAGGCCAACGCAGAAAAAAGAAAGCTCATCAAGGAATTGGCAGAACGTGAAAGTACAGGATTGACTGATGCTGCGGAAGAGATTCAAGAGATAAAGGGAATCAAGCTTGTGGAACGCAACTTCAAAGAAGAGATCGACATCAATCGTATGGTGCAGACAGCAAACGAGATGATCAAACGCGACGAAGCAACGGTGACATTGTTCTACGGTTCGGATGAAAATAACGCTAGGATAGTCGTTACGGCAGGTAAGAAGGCGATCGAGAAAGGTGTGGACGCTGGAAAGATCGTTAGAGAAGCCTCTGCAATCATCGGAGGGGGAGGCGGAGGAAAACCCAACTTCGCACAGGGTGGCGGTACGTCAGTTGAAAAACTACCGGAAGCAATCAAGAAAGCTAAAGAAAATCTGCACAAAAGGATGAACCATGCGTGAAAATACTTCCTCAGATATCAGAGAGAAGCAAAGCAATCCTCAAGATAGAAATCCCTTGCTGAACTCGCTTTCGAAACCTCCAAACATTCTAGTCCTGACAGGACTTGCCGTAAGCATCGTGGGCTGCTTCTTGCCTTGGGCAGAGTTCAGATGGAGTTCCAACCAGCTTGTAGTATACCCTGAGACCGAGATCGGAATGGGGCTTTCATTAGGCGTCATTTCGTTCTTTGGTTGCACGTTTGCAGCATTCTTCCAACTGGTTCACCAAGCAAGAAAAAGAGCAAGGTTCGCCCTTGCGACTCTATTAGGCTCGCTCATTGCCATGACATGTTCCTGAACGTGGATATCAGAACTAGGCGCATTCGAACATTCATACGGCGTGTACACAACTCTCTACGGAGCAGACGTCACTCTGCTCGGATCGATCATTGCTTCAGCAACAGTCACTCTGTTCTTCACAGTCAAAGCAGAGAAGACAGCTCTGCTTGCCCAAAACACAGCAAAGAATTAATCCCAGTCTGCTGCAGTAGTTCTTGGTGCGAGATATGAGGGATAACGTTCTCTGTCCGTGAAAACAAAACCTTTAATACCCCTCAGACCGATTCAGAAAGTTTCGTGGAATTTTTGAAACAAATCGAAGAAAAATGGCAGAAAAACTGGGAAGCCGCCAAGATTTTCGAAGCAGACCCCGATCCGGTCAAGCGGAAATTTTTCGTCACTTTCCCATACGCTTACATGAACGGCCCACTCCACGCAGGCCACGCCTTCACTGCCTCGCGCACGGATGCCTATGCCCGGTTCAAGCGCATGCAAGGCTATAACGTGCTTTTTCCTTGGGCATGGCACTGGACTGGTCAACCACTGCTGGGTGCAAGTAGCCGCGTAGCCAAAGGCGACCAAGAATGGATCAGAGTGCTGAGAGAAGTTGACGGCGTTCCTGAACAGGAGCTCAAAAAGTTCGTTGATCCGATCTATATGGCCACCTACTATACTGACGAAGGCAGAATCGCCGCAAAAAAGATGGGCTTCTCCGTGGATTGGCGAAGAGAATTCAACACTGTAATGCCCGCTTACCAGAAGCTCATAGAATGGCAATACGAAAGCCTACGAGCCATGGGCTACGTGTCAAAAGGCACACACCCAGTCGTCTGGTGTCCAAAATGCCAAAGCCCAACCGGGGACCACGACCGTCAAGTCGGCGAAGGCGTGACACCAGAAGAATACACGCTCATAAAATTCAAACTGGACGCAGAAACCTACCTGCCCGCAGCCACATTACGACCAGAAACCATCTTCGGCGTCACCAACATCTGGCTGAACCCAGATGCTACCTACGTCGAAGCACATGTGGACAACGAGAAGTGGGTAATCAGTGAAGAAGCCGCACAAAAGCTCAAAGAACAAGGAAGAATCGTCAAAGTCAACCGCCCTGTGAAAGGCAGGGCACTGATTGGCAAGACGTTTGAAAACCCAGCTACAAAGGGCAAGCTCCTGATACTTCCAGGATGGTTCGTGGACCCGGCACAAGCAACAGGCGTCGTTTACAGCGTTCCTGCTCATGCGCCCTACGACTGGTTAGCGCTGAAAGACCTGCAGGAAAAGCCTGAAACCCTCAAGGAATTCGGCATTGATCCGGAAACAGTCAGAAACATCAAACCAATCTCGCTGATCAAGGTCGAAGGCTATGGCGAATACCCAGCCATTGAGATCGTCAAGCAACTAGGCGTCAAAGATCAGAACGACCCCAAAGCAGACGAAGCCACAAACACACTGTACAAGAAGGAATTCCACGGCGGCATACTGAAAGAGAATTGCAGAGAATACTCAGGCAAAACCGTCAGAGAAATCAAAGACATACTGATCCGAGACTTCAAGAACCGAAAGGTGGCAGATCCGATGTTCGACCTTCCACAGCAAGTTGTCTGCCGATGCATGACCAAATGCATCGTCAAAGTTCTGCAAGACCAATGGTTCCTGAACTACTCAGACCTAGAATGGAAAGCCAAGACACGAGAAGCCCTGAGCAAGATGAAAATCTACCCAGACACAGCCACACAATACTTCTCAACAGTGATTGATTGGCTTAAAGAATGGGCCTGCGCCAGAACAACTGGTTTCGGTACGCCGTTGCCTTGGGGCAAAGGCTGGATCATCGAAACCCTCAGTGACTCCACAATATACATGGCTTTCTACACTCTGAACAAGCACGTAAAACAACACGGCATAAAACCTGAAATGCTGACAAAAGAAGTGTTCGACTACATTCTCAGCGGAAAAGGCGACCTGAAAAAAGTGTCCAAGGAATCAGGGATCAACAGAGAAGTCTTGGCTGGAATGCGCGAGGAATTCCTGTACTGGTACCCCGTAGACCTGAGAGTCTCTGCGAAGGAATTGGTTCCCAACCACCTAACCTTCTTCATATTCCACCATGTTGCGCTATTCCCACCTGAACAATGGCCAAGAGCCATCGGCGTAAACGGCATGCTCATGAGCGAAGGCACACAAATGCACAAGTCGAAAGGCAACTTCGTCACCATGAAAAGCATCGCAGAACAGTTCGGCGCGGACGCCACTCGATGCGCTCTGATTATGGCTGCAGAAGGCATGGACGACCCGGACTGGAGAAAAGAGAACGCCAAGGAAATGCAGAGCAAACTTGAAGCATTCTATCACTTCGCGAAGAACATAATAGAAAATGCCAGAAAGGACGAAAACGGGCATCTGGAGAGATGGCTAATGAGTACGTTGCAGAAGCGTATTGCTGAAGTGACTGAAAGCCTTGAGGAAATGAAGACTCGAACTGCTTTGTCAACTGCATTGTTTGAAACTTGGAACGACTTTCGCTGGTACGTCAACAGGAAAGGAAGAGTCGAAACGCGAACGCTGAAAGAAGCCTTGGGAATATGGTTGAGGCTGTTGGCCCCGTTTGCTCCCCACATCTGTGAAGAGATGTGGACCGAGATGAAAGGTAAAGGTTTCATATCGGTCGCGGAATGGCCAGAAGCCGACAAGAAACTCGTGAACACGCAGGCCATCGAGAAAGAGGACTTGGTCAGAAGCGTCATTGATGATACGCTGAACGTGTTGAAAGCCACAAAAGTTACTCCTCAAAAGATATGTTATTACACCGCTGGCCCTTGGAAATGGAAGGCCTATCTCAGGATTCTGGAGCATTCTAAGCATGGTGAAGTGAAGATGAACGAAATCATGAAAGCGCTGGCCAAGGATGAGGGCCTGAAGAAGAACATGGGTGAAATCGCAAAATTCGCAGCGAAGGTAGTGAGAGAAGTGAGCAGGATACCTGATGAAAGAAGAGAAAGCCTGCTAAAAATGAAAGCTTTGGACGAGAAAGCGGCGATCGAAGATGCAAAGAGCTTCCTGGAAGATCGGTTCAAAGCAAAGATCATGGTCTACAGTGAGGAGGATGAGGGGCGATACGACCCTAAATCGAGAGCTGTGTTGTGTGCTCCGTGTCGCCCAGCGATTTACATAGAGCAGTAAGAGCTACACGAATCTGCACAGCATGTTCATGGTGTGAGGGTTAACCTTGAC
>JBGOYR010000099.1:0-4643 GCA_041479765.1 Bathyarchaeia archaeon
ACATTCATCGGAGAGGAAGACATGACGAAGGCGATGCAGAAGTAAAGGGCGAAAGCCAAGAAAGGCCCAGGAAAACGTCTAAGCCAAACCTTGAAGGCGTTCAACGCCTGCGTCCTAGTCAGTCGGAGCGTAAGCAATGACAACAATATGGCCACAAAAATCCAAGTGTAGATCTGAGAAAAAACGTCTAAGTCGACCGTTTGCCCCGTGAATATTGTGATTTTCTCAGTATTGCCTAGAACTGTGGAAAACCAGTCGCCAACCGGCTGAATACTGACAGCAGTGGCTAGCACAGCTAGTATTATCCAAGGCGAGAAAGAGCGCCAGATCTCTTTTCTTGTCGGGTAATCAGCAACGCTTGCTCTTGCAGTCTCGGTTGATCTTAGCTTCTGATATGCATGAAGTGAAAGCATAGCAGCCAAGCCTCCGATGACCCCTACAATTCTTATGGGTACGTATTCAACTCCTGTGAAGAAATCGATGGAAACTGCTGCTAGGCATGCAAAAGCCAAAGTCAACCCTGATACGACGGCAGGCACCATTCCCTTACGCATTGATTCTTTTCCGCCAGCAACCCAGAGAACAGCGAAAGCAAATCCTGTTGAGACCAAGGGCAGAAAAATGGCAACTTTGAAAGCCAGTTCTATTGCGTTCAACCCTCCGACCTGTGCAGGAAGTGTGATAGGAATGGAAAGTAACGAGAAACTTGTCGTCGGGTCATATCCTAAGACGGCAATGGCAATGGAAGCGGCCGGAGTAAAACCCATCGCTACAAGCAAGGGCGGAAACAGTGCGGGGGTAACCACGCCAAGTGACGAAAGGAAAGAACCGAAGCCTATGCCGATGTAGAGAGCCTGAACCTCGTTTCCGGCGACCTGCTGCTTGATGACTTTCGAGACCGTCTGCAAAGCGTTTGCTTCCTTCATGAGGTAGATCATCAGCATGGTTACTGCAACCGAAATGGAAATGCCGAAGCTCTTCAGAAACCCGTACACTGAAGCGCCCAGCGCAACTTCAGGCGGAGTGCCAAACTGAAAGACCGCCAAGACTACGGTGATTGTCAGGCCCACAAGAGCCATCGTTAAGCCGCTTTGGCGAAGAAAAGCCACGCCAAGGAGGACAACGAAGAGAGGGTAGAATGCAAGTGGGAACTTCCATGAACTTGAAGGGCCAAACCAAGACATCAGTAATGCCACAATCCCAAATGAGACCAGAACTCCAAGAGACAGCAGAGAAACCGTTCTTTCCTTCATCCCTAATCCTCTGGCTTCAGCCACTTCTCGAAACTGTAGATATTTAACTCTTTCAAAATCGTTCAAAGCTCAATTAGAAGCCATTCAGAATTCTGGAATGGTGACGAAAACAGAAATCAGGCATACGTCAGATGGTTCATGAAACGAAGATAGGCTAGACTTTTCCACTTCTATTTGGCTGAATCGTTTTCGGCAATTTCTTGCGTAGAATGCCGTCTTCTGAAGTGCCTGCCTTGCGTAGTTCCTGCATGTACCACCCTCTGTCGCGCGAATAGTGTGCCGCTGCAAGTATGCCGAAGAATACGAGACCGATGCCGCTTATGATCATTGTTAGGCCTAGGAACATTCCTGGGTTTGCTTGAGCGGAATAGGGGATTATCAGAAACCATGCGGGTGCGCCTAAGCTCAGGGTTTCCAGTATGCCGCCCACGAAGAACATGATGCCTGCTAGGAACATCAGGTAAGCCAAGGTTTCATTGTGTCTTGACTCTTCCGCTTTCTCATGCAGGTAATCGTGGGAAGACATAGAACTCGATATGTCACTTTACTGAACGTATACCTAAATCTTATTACTCTCGAATAAACATTGCAAAGACAGATTCCGAATAACTAAACCCTTGGAGAACAACGCTTGCCACCCGTCAAAGCCGTCATCTTCGACTTCATAGGCACGCTAACAAATGTTAAAGATTACAGCATGGAAGAATCGAAAAGAAAACTATGCAATGCCATTGCAGACGCAGGCTTCGACGTGGACAGTGAAAGATTTCTGGAAGCATATACAAACGCGCATGAAAAATATCGTATCGTACGTTATGGGCAACTGGTCGAAGTGACAAATGCAATCTGGATTTCGGAAGCCCTGAACAACACAGGATTCAAAACGACGCCGGAGGATACGTGTATCAAGATGGCGGTCAACGTGTTCTTTGAAGATTACGCGAACTCGTTTGAGCTTAGACCGTGCGTGGACGAATTGCTGGCTAAGGCTTCAAAGAAACATAAATTGGGCTTGATCTCAAACTTTACGTACGCGCCTGTGATCTACTGCGGACTCAGAAAACTGGGAATCAGCAAATTCTTCAACGCAGTCTTGGTCTCAGAGGTTGTTGGCTGGCGCAAGCCACATACCAAGGTTTTTGAGGAAGCCTTAAAAAAACTCGACGCGAAAGCAGAGGAAACGGTCTACGTTGGCGATAGCCCGCTGGAGGATATAAAGGGCGCTAAGGCTTTGGGCATGAAGACGATTTTTGTTCCTTCACAGTTCTATTCACTTGAATTCCTGAACGAAAGTCAACAGAAGCCAGACTTTATCGTCAGTGATATTTGCGAACTGACCAAGAGGTTTTCAGAGCTCATAGATGGCAACTAGAATATTCCGGATTTCCAAATTCCTCGCAACTCAGTATCTGTTCCACCTGCTGAGTACTTCACGTTTCTCCTCAACAGCCACGACGACAAAACGCGACGGCCGGACGACATATGCCTTTGACCTTCCGCGATTTCAAATCCGCATCCATAATATCAAAGAATAAAAAAACGAGAAGAAAAAGAATCATTAATGCGGATACCAGCTCAGTTGACAAGGTAACCTTATTAAATGCAACACCAGAGCCAGTGAACGATCCAACTTTCACTTAGCAAACAAGGAGGTGTAGCGAGAAGGATGGTCAAGAAAGCAGTGATTGAAGTTTCTCTTGTGGGCGAAAGCTACGAAACCGCAAACCAGGAAATCGAAGACGAGATTGCCCTGGAGCTGTCAAGAAACCTGTATGCGGTTCCTTGGGCAGAAAGAATAGAGAGAATAAGGGTTAGAGGCAAGTAATAGAAGACTGATCAAATCGTGCAGGGTTTATAGAACCAAAGGCACCGTACAAACCCTGGGTTCAATCTGTGCATAAGGGAGGAAAGTACGTCTGAAAAGCCCAAGAAGAGAGACGCTTGAAGACATGACGCCAAAGCTGAGTCTGGATTTGTGAAGAAGCTGTGATGGACCCGACTCATGTGGCTTTCTTGCGTCAATAACATAGTAAGTCTTGTTTTGGTGCGGGCGCCGAGATTTGAACCCGGGTCGTCAGCGTGGCAGGCTGATGTCCTAGACCAAACTAGACTACGCCCGCAAATGGCTATGAAGGTAAATCGCCAACTAGCATTTAAATCTTAAGAACCTCGGAAAACCGAGTTCAGAAGAGAAAGCAACAGAAGCTTTCGCCAGTTCGAGATGGTAGCATGTCACCCTATGCTGAAGGCAGATTGCAGCATCTTTGTCAGTCTTCGTTTTCCGGATGCTGATCTCCGCTTGAGTCGCGAGCAATGCTCTCTTCTTTGAGCACTTGTTCAAGTTCCCAGATTGCGCCTATGATTATGTCTGAGTGAACCACGATCCATGGGCTTGGATTGTTGATCATGCAAATTGAGATTGTCTTTCTGCCTGAGAGCTTGGCGTAGAAAAGCTCCATGCATGTTCCCGCGGAAAGCTTCGGCAAATAAGCCACCAAAATGTCACACCGCTTTATGTCTTCCAGATCTCTCTTTATGAAATCCTCGGCTGGCACTCTGTTCCACCAGCCAAGCTCAGAACCAGAATACAAAACCATCTCACGCTCCCACGGGTCAATCACCTCAAACCCGTAACGAACGCAAATCCCGCGAATCACATCCCGGTACAACTGGTCGGTTTCCATACCTTGGATCGGACCTGAAACAAACACCTTCTTTGGCATTACAATCCCGTCCACATTCAGCATTCAAGGGGAAAAGAATTAAGAGGTTGGCTACTATTTTGCTCTTTCCAAAACCAGAAGAAAGGAAGCTTGGCAGTTGGCGCTCATTGATCCGGCGGTAGCGGTTGTTGTCTCGTTCTGCTTTCTTGGTTTGCTGCTGTACAAGCGCGTGAACCTTGGAATAACTCTCAACGTGACGGCTTTGCTTCTGGGGTTTCTTGCCCTTGATTGGGAACAGATTCCAGCACTCGTTTACGGAACCTCAACGGAGCCTCTTACGATCTCCATCGTCATTGCCACGTTTGCAGTTATGTGGCTGAGTCAGCTCTACAAGGAAACTGGCTTCATCATAGAATTGAGCAACAGCCTCGGCAACATAGTCAAGAACCCAAAAATCATAATAACCGTGCTTCCCGCAGTCATAGGATTCCTTCCCGTCGCGGGCGGAGCATTAATGTCTGCCCCACTTGTCGAATCCGAAGCGGAAAAGCTGAAACTGAAACCTGAAAAGAAAGCCTATGTAAACCTGTGGTTCAGACACACCATCTTCCCAGTCTACCCACTAAGCCAAGTGCTCATACTCACCGCGGCCCTAACAAACACAACAGTATCCTCGATAATCGCCCGGCAAATCCCAGCCGTGATCATCATGATAATCGTCGGTTAC
>JBGOYR010000100.1:0-4636 GCA_041479765.1 Bathyarchaeia archaeon
AATCATTGGGGCCGCATGCATAGGACAAGTCTTCCTTCTCTTCCTAAAACTTCCAAAAGAAATAGGAGGACTCAACCTAAGCGACCCACAGATGAGCCTAACTCTAACCGCTTGGACCTTGGGTGGAATGTTAACAAGCTTGTCGTGCGGATGGCTTGCTGACAAGATAGGAAGAGCCAAGGTTCTCTTCATCGGAATGGTGCTAGCGATCATGACTCCTTTGCTCTATGGTATCGCTTCTGACGTTCTAACCTTGGCAATGATCTACACACTGAACGGGGTCTCATTCTGGACAGTTCAGACAGTAGGATTCGCATTCGCGGGCGACCTGATCCCAGAAGACAGAAGAGGCCGGCTTTTCAGCCGATACAACGCAGTCATGGCCTTGAGCTGGGGACCAGCTGGGCTTCTCGTAGGCGGACCACTTGCGGATCTCCAAATTCGAAGCGGCTTATCCGAACACGCAGCATACGCGAACACATTCTACGCATCATCAATCATCGTTGCGGTCGGAACGGCGATTTTCGTCCTGAAGGTTGCCAGACAAAAGACGAAATCGCCCAAATCTTAAAAAACAAACCTTGCCTAGACTAGATTCAGAAGTGAGGTTTCACTATGCTTGAATTCAAGACAGTCAAGATAGACGTGCCAAAAGATTGCAACGTGATCCTCGGCATGGCACATTTCATAAAAACCGTCGAAGACCTCTACGAAGCGCTCGTCAACGCGGTTCCAAACGCGAAATTCGGCATCGGCTTCTGTGAAAGCTCCGGTCCATGCTTAGTCAGACATGAAGGAAACGACGATGAACTGAGAAAACTGGCCGCGGACAAAGCCTTCGAAATAGCCTGCGGCCACAGCTTCACAGTATTCCTCAAGAACGCCTATCCACTAAACGTACTCGACAAGATCAAACAGGTACCAGAAGTGTGCACAGTCTATGCTGCCACCGCCAACCCCCTAGAAATCATAATAGCTGAAACCGCGCAAGGCAGAGGAATCGTGGGCGTCGTTGACGGATTGAAGAGCAAAGGCATAGAGTCAGAAGAGGATATCAAAACGAGAAAAGAGTTTCTGCGCAGAATAGGATACAAGCTTGGTTAGGGTGGCCGTTCTCTCAGCTTTGAATGCAGTTTTGCCAGTTTCAGCTTGAACTCACAGTACGGGTCGCTCTTGCAAAGACATTCAGTCTCCTCACACACCAATTGCCTGTCAGTCAGAAATTCAACAGCACCTACTAAATACCCACGGGTTATGTGACATTCCGCCTCCCAGTCTTCCCAGCTGCCAAGGCCGGAGAATTGCCCCTGATTCTGACGACAATGTTTCTCATTCCTGAAGCCCTTTTTTTCTGTTGTTGAATGTTCAAAATCCGACGGAACCGATCAAGAAAGAGGAAAGCGTCATGGAAACTGGAACGACGAAACGGAAGGATTCTGGCTGAAAAAGTCCGTTGCAGGGCGGAATCGCCCTGATTTCTGCATTGATTTGTGATTACCGTCTAAGGAGTGATAAAAGACGGGTTTCTGGCTGTTTTTGTCTCATCTGCGTGCCAGTAATTCCTCTTGAAGTTCAAAGGGAATCCTTTCTTTCATTCTTTCGGTAGCATAAGCAACTAGCTGTTTGAACTGTCTTTCTGTTAGGATGTTGCGTGCCCTTGACAGAATTTCGAGACATGTCTCTTTAAAAACTAGGTCCGCAGAACTATTCTTTGCATCGTCAATCAATTCCTTGCAAGTTCGAAGGATCTGTTCGTTCAAGACATTCCACCCTGCAAACGAATAGCTGCATTCCGGAGCATTAAAACACTTATGAATCGGAAAACAGAATCACAAATCCAGTTCAACCTAATGCTCGATCGAGCATGCTCACCCAAGCATCAAAAACCTTCAAGAAAACCGCCCAGCTTTCCTAAAAGCTAAGACAGGGATCAGCAATGTCAAGAGTTGAGTGGTGTCGAACATGTGGAGAAAGAGTACTCTGTATCCGATTGGAATCGTTGAAAAGACGAATGAGCAAGAGTCGGTAATCCGCATTTTTCCAGAGTATTGCGCCGGTTTAAGAGGCTTGGAAGGCTTTTCACACATGATCGTTCTGTACTGGATGCACTCACGCGACAGCAAAAAAGATAGACAGACGTTGCTTGTTTTTCCAAGAAAGCATGCAATAGATGTGGAAACTGGAGTTTTTGCCTGCAGAAGTCCGTCTCGTCCCAATCCAATAGGTCTCTGCACCGTAAAGCTGGTGAAAAAGGAAGGCTGCGTTCTCACTGTTCATGGGCTTGACGCTTTAGAAGCTTCACCGATCATCGACATCAAACCATACATACCTCATGCCGATTCAGTCCCAAAGGCACGCACACGAAAATGGGCCAATCAAGAACCAACAACATAAGACACAGAAAGAAACTACCGACTCTTTGATCCTTTTCTCGATCTGAGAGGTCAAGGGAGTCCGCCATTCTCTGATTCCAATCTCTAATCTAAATCAGAACTTCATAACCGCTTTATACATTCCCAACAGAGGGTCTCTAAATTCCCAAAGCCCGCTCGTCCCTCGAGGAACCGCCATTGCTAGAAAGCGATTTCGAAAAATTCCTACTTGAAGCAGTAGATGAAAGCCTGTCCTCACTTGGCGAATCCTCAAAACAAGCGATATACTATCATCTTGAGAAAAGCTTTCACATCAAACAGCAAGAAATCCCAATTAAAGTCGAGGCTTTTATTGCCGCACTTGAGAAGATTTTTGGCTTGGGAGCAAACTTCATCGAAACTTTGATAATAGCAAGACTTAACGAAAAAGCCGAGACAGGCCCAAAATGGCATGTATCTAAGGAATTGAAACTAACCGAATATGTGGTCACGGCAAAACAGAGTTTTCTTGAAAAGAAATCCGGAACCATGGAGATGAAGATGAACCAATGCGAAAAGATAGAGATGGAAGGCTGACTGAAGCCCTTTCAAAGGACTCCTCTCTAGTCCAGGCTTTCGAGTTTCTGTTCAACAATGCAGGCGATGTCATCTTCATACTCAACACAAAGAGAAGAGTTGTTGCTGTCAACCGTGCAGTAGAAGAGATGAGCAAGCACGATCGCGAATTCTTCGTTGGCCAATCTTTTGAGAGCGTTGTCCCGCCTGAAGTAGTGCCTCAAGCTCGCAGAAACTTTGCGAATGTGATGAAGGGAGAGTCAGCAAGTTTCGAGGCTAGGTTCAAGACCTCTGGGAACGTCACGACTCAGATTGAAGTCACAGCTATGCCCTGTATGAGCAAAGGCAAAGTCGTTGCTGTTCTCGGTATCGTTCGCGACGTTACAGAACGGAGGAAGACTGAAGAGACATTGCAGTCTTCTGAAGCAAGATTCCGGGCATCATTTGAGAACGTGCCTGATGGTGTCTACCAGAGCACTCCTGAAGGCAAGATAGTCACGGCCAACCCTGCGCTCGTTCACATGCTTGGGTATTCCACAGTAGAGGAACTCCGCGTTCTGAACATCGCCCGTGACCTCTACGTGAATCCCAACGACAGAAGAACGTGGATGCGAAAACTGAACGAGGAAGGCCGGGTGCGCAATGCCGAGCTTGTTCTGCGGCGTAAGGACGACCAAGAGCTGATTGCGTTGGAGAACTCGAATGCTATTCGTGATCGGCGCGGCAAAGTGCTCTATTACGAAGGAACACTTACGGATATTACTGAAAGAAAAACGTTGGAAGAAAGGCTTTCAGCATTGAATTTCTACGGTGGAAAGCTAAATGCTGCCCAAAACATCCAACAGGTTTACGAATTGACTCTTGACGCTCTGGAGCAGACTATGGGTTTTGAAAACGCCGTATTTCTGCGGGTAGAGAAAAACAGGCTTCAAGCTGTCTGCCGACGCGGGCACTGTCAGCGCATGCCTGAACTACTATTGAACAAGAAGAAGGGAATAACGGTCAAGGTGGCAAATACATGCAAGCCTGTGCTTGCTCCAGACGTAAGGAAGAACAAACACTACGTTGAAGGAACGCCGGGTGTACAGTCGGAACTGGCAGTTCCCGTAATAGCAGATAACAAGGTGCTTGGGGTTCTTGATGTACAGAGCAGAGAGCTAGCTGCGTTCGACGAAAGAGACATGACGATGCTTCAAATTCTAGCTTCACATGCCACGACGGCGATTGGCAATCTGGAGAAAAGGGAAGAAATCGAAAAGCGGTCAGCTCAATTGGCTTTGATGATGAAGTACTCTGCTGAGATGATTCACAGCGTGGATGTGCGCCAGCGCCTTCAAAAGATCGCTGAAGCTATCCAAGAGCTCGGATGGCGCAGAGTTGTCATCCGCGCCGTTAGGAATGAAAGGATGGATCTGGAAAGCCGGGACGATCTAGTGACTGCTGGGCTGACTGAAAAAGAGATCGAGTTTCTGTGGAACAACAAGATGCCAGGGCAAGTGTGGTGTGAACGTTTCGGCTCGGAGTTTGAGCGGTTCAGGATTGGCGAGTTTTTCCATCTTCCATGGAGCGATCCATGGGTCAGAAGGCGATTCTCAGAGGGGACCGTCCCGAGCAAACTGCCGCAAGAGGAAATGGTTGACTGGGATCCGCAAGACCTGCTTTACGCACCTCTCCGGTTAGCTAACGGCAGAATCGTAGGGATACTGAGC
>JBGOYR010000101.1:0-4627 GCA_041479765.1 Bathyarchaeia archaeon
GCCTTTCCCAAGCCTTTCAAGGACAGAAGCAGCCATTATCGGAAAAACGATCATGGCATCAGCGAAAACCATGACCTTGTCGGCGTTGCCTTTGACCTTGCCCCAGCTGATTGTCTCCTCAAGCGTCGAGCCTGAAAGTCCACCAGTTTCTGGTCTATCCATGGTTATCACGACTGCGTAGTCGAGCCCTGATTTGGTGGCAAGTGCAGCAGACTGAATCGTGTTGCGGGGGACTCCACCGCCTATAATTATCATACCGTTTATGGGCGAACGTCTGCATATGCCTATTATTTCAGGCACGTCCTTGAAAGCGTCAACTACCAAGGTGTCTTTAAATCCTCTTCTGGAAGCATGAAGGTAATACACATATCCAAGCTCTGAGTCACGCACTGCAGGAAGGAAAACAGGCACGTTCGATTCATATGCGGCACGCAGAATCGAGTTGGGATCGTTGAGTCTCTTGCCCAGTTCCCAAGCAAAAGCGCGTGAAGACAAGGTTTTTCCTTTGTTTTCGTCAGCAATCTCATCATATAAACTGGTGAGTCTGAGGTCGAGTTTGATGAAGTCTTCTTCAGGTACGAGAACATCGTAGATGCGGTAAACATGGTGCTTGTAGAGTACCTCATCGTTCATGAGCCAGTGGCCTTTGTAGTGGTGTCCGCCCAAGGCTTCGATTGCATCGTGAACCATGTTTGCGCCCGTGCTAACAACCACGTTTATCAATCCCTCACGGATGAGGTCAGCAATCAGCGAGCGCATTCCAGCAGGAACGACTGCACCTGCTAGGCCAAGGAAAATCGTGCATTCTTGTTCTCGGATCATTTTTTCGTAGATGTCGCATGCGACTGAGAGTCGTCCGGCGCCGAAGGAGCCCGAGTTACTGAACTGCTGAACAAGCTGATCAACGGTGACTTTTCCGTTTATCTTTATGTGCTTCACTGGCTCGCTGAGAAGGTCTTTCCTCCGCATAAAAATTCTCACACAAACGCAATTCTCTAACTGATCAAAGAAAAGTCTTTCTGTGCTTTTGAGAGAATAGGGGCGATCTATCGGACTAACTTGTCGAGAGCTGAATCAGACAAAAGAGGGGCAAATGGGGTTGAAGAGCGACTCTTGGCTCAGGGGTGAGACATGAACTCGACGAATTCTTCAAGCGTTCGCTTCTCCAGCACGTAGTTTGTCCTTCGTTCATCGCCAATCGTCGAAACCGGACGCGAACCGTAGTCGTGGCCCGGGTAAACCTCGATCTTGTCATCAAGCTTCATCAATTTGTTGAAAAGACTGTCATACATTTCCTCAACGTTGCTTCCAGGCAGGTCAGTTCTTCCACATTCTCCAACAAACAGGGTGTCACCAGTGAGAAGCTTGCCGTTAGTCAGAAGGCATATGCCATCTTGCGTGTGGCCAGGTGTGTGAATCACTTTGATGGCTACTTTGCCCACCTGCAGGGTGTCTCCGTCTTTTGCGTCGATGTCTTTTCTGATGCTGGCCAGTTTGTGGGCGACGACTTTGGCGCCGAAAGCTGACTTGATTTGCTCGTTTCCTGCAGTATGGTCGTTGTGGTGGTGTGTGTTTATGATGTATTTTGGGTTGAGGTTCTGTTCCTTCACGAGTTTGATTATTGTGTCTGCGTTGAAGCTGGGGTCGACGATGGCGGCTTCTTTGGTGGTTTCGTCGGCTATGATGTAGGAGAAGTTGTCGCCACGGTGCTTGATCTGTCTGAAGAACATAATAGTCACTCTTGGGATGCTGGCTTCATCTGCGTATAAATTGTTCGGTTGGGAGGTGTTCCATTCTCATGCCCAGATTGGCTAGGAAGCTCAAGTCTTGGATGCAGCCTATGCTTGCATCTATGTTGCGGTGTACGGGGTGGAACCACATGTGTTTAGGCAAGAGATTGAATTGCAGTGGGGTTTTTGCCGCCACGCCATATTTCTCTTTCAGGTCTTTGATGAGCGAGTCTTTTCTGCACGCAAGTCGTGTGGTCGTGTAGCTTTTCAGAAGTTCTGATGCTCCGAAGGCTCCGATGCCGTGCCACAGAACTGCGTCTTCGGGTGAAGCTAGGGAGTATAGGAAGAACTGTGGTGAGGAGGGTGTTTCTTTGTAGCTGTAGTTGACGAGTTTGTCTGCTTCTACCAGGAAGCTGTCGTCGCCTTGTGCGACGCTGATGTCATTCGGGTCGATCGCATTCGGGTAAAGTTGTGTCGTCTTGTAGTCCACTTTGGCGCTCTTCAGTCTTGTTCCGTCGAAGTATATTCTTCCTCTGGCTGCGCGTTTCGAAGCATAACCCTTCGACGAATGTGGGACAGTGAGGAGTGTGGTTAAATTTTTCATGCTTCTACCCATGCAGCTGTAAACTCGTTGGATTGATTCGTAATCTTTGTGAGTTTCACGTATGATGTGGTGCAGCAAGCCTTCGGTGGTTTCTTTCTCCAGAATCGTCAAGGGCATCCGCATCGAAGGAATAGAAAGATCGATGCCGAACGATTCTGAAAGATTTGTCAAGTGCTCGTACTTGACTGCGTCCACCATGTTCATGTAACTGTTGCTGCTTATCTTGAGGTGGCGTGCTATGCGCTCGACTTCGGTTTTGCAGAAGAGTGAGCCTTCATACTTTTGGACGAATTTCTCGTCTATCTGCAGTTTCTCTGTTTTGACAGTGGCGCAAGGGAATGAGCTCTGTCCACTGGTTGTAATGGATTCTTTAAGCGGATTCATTGAGTATCTGTCTGGCTCAATGTCATCCGTGTTGAGCAAGAAGGAAACGACTAGTCCATGCGGAGGTTTCTTCACGATAGCGCATATTTCGTCAACATCCCTTGTTGCAGGCTCGTGCAGGCCGTTCTGGTGGAAATAGTTTCCGCACACTTCGAGCAGTCGAGCGGCTATTATGCCTTGCACCTCTTCCACGGTTAGCTGCGGGTTTGAATACTCGACTGATGCTCTAAGAAAGAAGTGTTTGCTGTCAAACACTACTTCGTTTCGTTGGCCGTTCTTGAAATAGAAGAAGGAAACCTTCCGCTCCCTTTCTTCCCCGAACGTGTCTAACTCTTTAACCAGAGAGTCTACGCACAGCCAAGAGTTTTTGAGGAAATCCTCAACGATTACTCTCGCCAAGTCAGGACGTGACATGTTTATCATCCTCTTTCAAGTGATTCCGCCATGTAGATGCAGTCGCTTGTGACAGGCGGTCCGTGGAACATTCTTGCCACTTGGAAGCGCTCGCTGAAACCGTTTTCGGTCAGCATCTTAAGGATTGCTGTTTCTCTTCGTGGCACGAACACTGAAACTTCCATGCCTTTTAGTCTGTTCAGAGTGGCGTTCAGAAGGTCGATAGCCACATCACCACGACCCTTCGGGCAAGCCAACGGTCCCAGTTCAGCCATTCCTCTGTACACTTTGGCGACTGCGCAACCCGACATTTTTCCGTCCTCAGTGCGTATGTAGCATAGGTTGTCAGGGTCGCGTATGATGGGTTCGAGCATTCTTCTTCTCGAAGCACCGAAGCAAGCACGATCGTGATTGATTACTTTCATTATGTCGGGTTCCTTGGCAGGTTTCAGATTAGCTTTCGGCGGCGAAGAAAAGCCTTTCCCCGTCAAAACCAGAAAATCCGAATCATGCATAAACCCAAGTCTTGTATAGAATGGTATCCTTTCGGCGTAGGCATACAAGCCAATGGTTCTCACTTTCTTGCTTCTTAGGTATTTGATGGAGTGCTCAACGAGCATTGTTCCTGCTCCTTTGCCTCTGTAGCTTTCGTCCACGATGAGGTTGCCGAACCAAGCGATTTTGCCATAACTCACGTTTGTTGCTAGACCGATCTTTTCCGTATTATCGGATAGTACGAAGCAGCCTTCTGGTTCCAGCTCCATCATGAATTCAAAGTCTTCTTTTGTCAGTTTCCAGTTCATCTTGTCTGTTAGCCGGATTGCGAATGGTATGTCTTGCAGGGTCATGCGTTCTAGATGTAGCATGTGGACACACTCAGCTTTATACGAGAGCATAAGCTTTACTAGTTTTCACAGTTCTGGAGTATGGATGACAAGAGGAAAGAGCGTTAATGGATTCACGACTGAACGTTAAGATCAACCGCAATGTCAAGATAACGACTCACCCTTTTACTGATTTTTTCAAGGGCTTCGAGAAGGTTGAAGCTGTCCGACGGATCTTTGGCGAGAAAACCGAAGAAGTGCTCATGAGTTTGAGGGTTGAGTTTGCAGGAATGAGGGGCTACATGGGCGTCAGCAACGAAGACGGTCACCTATTGGTCAGTGCTCTCTATTTGAGGGATGGGGACATTGTTGACATCTATCTGGACATCATTCATGAGCTGGTTCATGTAAGGCAGAAGATCCTTGAAGGAAAAGAGCTTTTTGACGACAGATTCAGTTACGTGGAGAGGCCGACTGAGCTTGAGGCGTATCGTTTTGCGGTTGAAGAGGCCAAGAGAATTGGGTTGAGTGACGAAAGAATCTGCAGATATCTGAAGACCGAGTGGATGAGCGACGAGGAAATGGCACGATTGGCGAAAGCAATGAATGTGGGTTGTCCTT
Organism: Bathyarchaeia archaeon; assembly: GCA_041479765.1. Lineage (GTDB taxonomy): Archaea > Thermoproteota > Bathyarchaeia > Bathyarchaeales > Bathycorpusculaceae > DATKKK01. The sequence goes on from JBGOYR010000101.1 coordinate 4,557, forward strand.
TTCTGCAAGAAGAGAAAAAGCCGAGAACCAAGTCCAAAAAGAAATAGCCAAAGGAATCTAACAATTTAAGA
>JBGOYR010000102.1:0-4579 GCA_041479765.1 Bathyarchaeia archaeon
ACTCTGAGTCTGAAGCTTGCGGTGGGCTTCGTGAAACCTGAAGAAAGAGGACTGCTGCACGAGAGCTACCTGCAGGAAAAGATTGCTGACCTAAACCTAGTGGTTCATCCGAACCTGATAATCATGGACGGCAGAAAATGCTTCATAAGCGGCGGACCGGCACGCGGCGAACTCAGAACCCCAAACATTGTGCTTGCTAGTGGAGACCGAATAGCCATAGACGTCGAGGCAATCAAAGTGATCAAGAGTTTCGAAGGATCTGATCTCACAGCAGATCCATGGACGTATGTTCAGATACGCAGAGCAATTGAGTTGGAGTTGGGCGCAAAAAACGAGGAGGAATATGAAGTTATCAGGAAATGAAGTAGACTCTCTCCGCCATCTCATGGCAATTCAGCAGGAAATGATCAGGGTCTCACACATTCAGCTTTAGGGCGATAAGGTCTCTTTCTGGTTCGCCTTTGTTTATGGTATTCACATTCATGAACGCGAACCACCATGGACCCGTCGTCTTCGTATATGCATCCACATGGCAGTGCGTTTCTCTTCAAACCTAATCGAACCCTTTGCTAATGCTAACACGATTCTCCTTCTAAGCCTTTTGTCAACCAAGGATTCAATCTGTACGAGGGAAGGGTAGCTCGGAGCGAAAGCTTTGTCGGGCGGAGTAGCTTCACAGCTCCGTTCAAATTCCACATTTATGCGTCAATCATAAATTGATTTTCTTAAGCCTACGTCTAAGAATACTATCGCCTTCTCTTTTTCATCTATCAAGTAGATTACACGATACTTTCCTATCCGCAATCTCCATAATCCGTCAAGCTTGCCCCGCAACTTAGTCCCTGCATAGGGACTATCTACAGCCTTACCCAGCGATTTCAAAAGCTGTTCTTTGATGCTTTTCGGCAGTTTATCGAATTCCTTCGTGAAGTTTCGTGCAAAAATCAGCTTGTAGGACAAAGCCTAGTCCTTCATCAAGGCTTCTCTGATCTTCTCAGGATCTCTTGTGGTGATATACTCCTTTTTCTTGTATTCTTCGAGGCTTTTCTCGATTCTTTTCAAACCTTCCTTGTTCGAGAGTTCTTCTAGAGTGGCAAGAATTTCCTCTATTCTGTCAAAGTGCTCGTAGAGTTCCTTTAGTAAAGGGCGAGGAATCGAAACGGCTTGTGTCAACCAGTCCACCTTGTTTCAGTACTTGACTACAAGGTAATTAACCTTTGTTTGAAAATGACCGAAGGTTCAAACCGTGAAGTGAAGCATTCTACAATGCAAGATCAGATGTCAATATGCGTAGCCACTTTGCTCAAACCAAAACCTTGTCTGAAAATGGTGTTCTTCTTGGTCGGGCGGGCAGGATTTGAACCTGCGACACTCCGGTTTCTGCATGTACGCCCGGCAGGCTGGGTGACACCCACCTTGGGTAGGCATCTACAGCGTCTCCGTCTACTAGGCGAGCTAGTGGACTCGGAAGCTCTGCCAGGCTGAGCTACCGCCCGACCAAAGTTCCTAAGATGGGCAGAAGCAATTTATGTGTTTTGGAAAATCCATCAATATTCCAAGTTAGCACGCTGTCCGCACAACCCTGCAAAACTCGGCGAGTTCATTAGCGACTTAGAAGAAAAAGGGGAGGAAGGGTCTTCACAAAATAAGAATCAAGACAGCGGTTTGCTTTTGCTTCTCTCTTTCTCAAGCTCCTCGAGAGCAAACCTCATCTGCTCTTCAGGGATCTCCCTCACACGATCATGGGCAAACCCCAAACGCTGCCTACGACGCATCTCTCTAAGCCAAAAAGAGAAGACAATCCAGAACGGAAGCGACGCCGACGCATAGTTCAGCGGAAAAGCCACAACACAAAGCGAGAGCAGCATGTAACAAAACGCAAGCACGAGCAGCACAGGCACGGCCAAAGTCTGCAGGAACTGTTTAGGTGCGTCGCTCATCTACATGACTGTCCAGAATCCCGTTCCTATCATTTGAGAGAGGCTTACAGCGAAGCTTGAAGACCCAACCACGACCAACATTGTCAACAGTGCGTGGAAAAGCTTGGTTCTTCCCATTGTTTTCCCAGCGAACCCTACGTATGCACAAAAAAAGGAAATATCAATTTGTGCGTACACCCACGCTACACAAGAAATCTAGCGAACGCACTTTGAAAAGTGGAAAATCGATACTGTGAGAAAGCCTATGCTCATTTTTTCTTGGTGGAGCGCATCCACAACGCACCCCAAATGATAATGAACGCTAGCATGCCCCAAAAGAGCAATATGAGCATTTGAACAGCACCTAGAGTTATCTCTTGAAGCATTCCTTTCTCCCATAACAATCATCCATAGAGAGACCTAAAAGCAACGTTTCAAAAATTGAAATGAGGTCAGCAAAGAGCATATTTTGGAAGCTGACATATGCCGACATGCAAAACAACCGTTTTATAAACATTCAAACATACTGGCTATCGACTCGAGCAGGAGAAAGGAGAAGGCTTCCGTCATCACTTTTTTCTTTCCAAGAAATCATCTATGAGCTTCTTTTGCGTCTTTTGTCTGACCGATCATAGCCATAGTACCATGCGGTCCAGCCTGAATAGAAGGACTCTCTGGATTTCTTCCTTCTTCTGTAAAGCCACAGAATCAGCAGGATGAGCAAGACTGTCAGAAGCAGCAACAAAAGGAACCAGTAGAGCCATCCCGGAGCAACCCATATGGGTGGGCTAGGTGGAGCGGGCGAGAAGACCGCTTTCAACGTGTGATCTTGGTTCATCAATACCGAGAATGAGAATGCAGAACCTGCTGAAACGCCATCGAGCTCCCAATGATCAAACACGTAATTTACGTTTGGCAAAGCTGTGACTTGGACTGTAGTTGAAGCGTTGTAAACGTGGGTTCCGGGTTTAGGGTTGGTTGTTCCGCCTGCGGTGGTTTCGACAGTGAGTTGATACTTTATTCGCGTATAGTGTGCGGTGGCAATGTGGGAGGAATTCATGATTATTGTGACTGATCTGGTCATGTTTCCTTGTGTGATATTGTCAATGTCCCAGTAACTGAATTGGTAGCCGGCAACTGACGGAGCTGACAACGTTACCGCAACGGATTTGTTGTACCAGCTTTCGCCCGAAATCGCTGTGATGCCGGGTGGATCGACTTTGACGGTGAGAAAGTATTGAAGAACATAGTGGGCTGTTGCAGTGTAACTAGTGTTCATCAGAATGCTAATTGCGTTCACGCTTTCTTGCTTGGATACTCCATTAACATCCCAATAACTGAATCTGTAGCGGGCTTCCGTCGAAATAGCCAGGATTGTTGGAGCGACGAGATCGACTGTGGCATACTCGTTGTACCAGCCTTCACCTGCGATCATTACGATGCCGATTGGATCTGTTTTGACCCGTAAGAAGTATCTTCGAGCAACTATCGAGAAGTGGGTTGAGACTTCAGGGCAGTAAGGGACACCGGAAGACTCTTCAGGAGCTGTGTACGCGTCTGCAAAGACAGAAGCATTCCCGATCACTGCGTTTTCGGGAATATGCATGAAGAAATGGACAGTAACCGGGGTCGCGTTGGGTTTGACTGTGAAATCGATCATCTGCATTGAGTCGACTCTGACGCCTAGCGGATCGTAAATAGTGACTGTGAGTGTGGCGTTTCTTTCAGTCATAGCGATGTTTTTCAGAGTCAGCTCGACGCCTGCGTAGTTTCCTCTCATGAACTCAGTTTGATCAACGAGTTGCTCGTTAACGGTTTTCGCGGATACTATTTCGACGATCCAGCCTACTCTGAACGTGACTGTATCTTGAACCACTATCTCGCCTATGATGGTGCTTCCTGTGGCTTTCCACCCGCCAAAGGTGGTTTGGTTCAGATGCGATATTCTGAAGCTTGTTCTCGCTACACCGGCCTCATCCGTGAACGCTGTCCTGTACAGGGTGATGTTTCCGAACGGGTTTCCGGGACCGGAGACTGCAAAAGCAACGAGAAGGCTTGCCACTGGGTACTCGTTGTAAGTCACGAAGGCAGAGATCTGGACTTCCTCACCCGGAGCAAACGCATCGCTCTGGACGTTTGGCCCAAGTCCATTAAAGGGCTTTTTCTGCGTGAATATGTCGACTTTTCCTCCGGGACCAGATGGAAAAACCAAGTCTATGTTTGCCAGTGCAAAGCTGAGAAAGATCATTGTTACCATGGGCAATATGGCTAGCTTTGCGGTTCTGGCACTCATCGTGTAATCATTCATTGAATTGGTCAGGGATTTTTTAACGGATGTTCTGGACTCGCGAATATTACGAAAGGAGATGCATCCGTGAAAAACACGATCCTCAAGTTTCAAATGAAGGCAAAGAATGAAGATTGCACGATGGCGGGTCCGCCGGGAACTGTATCTCCAGAGGAGTATTTGTACTCTCTCCAGCTCGTTAGGCTTTCGCTGCTTCTTGGCGAATGAGGTCGCGTAGCGCTCTGCCAAGGATCTCAAGTTCTTGGTTCCCGTGGTCTTCAGCGTTGACGTAGGTTCTGGCTGGCTGGGTCATGGCTTCTCTTGTGAGTATCTGTTCAGGGTTCATTCCCCAGGCGCGGATGATCTCTTTGAG
>JBGOYR010000103.1:0-4562 GCA_041479765.1 Bathyarchaeia archaeon
GGACAAACTCGTCTATTCCCGGGTTTGGAAGTCCCATGGCGTTGATCAGGCCACAACTGGTTTGAACAACTGCAGGGTTTGCGTAGCCCTTGCGGGGCGCTAGCCCAACCGATTTTGTAACTACTGCACCTGCACCACTCTCCGCGATAGTTTCCAGTGTTTCCGATGTGTAACCCAAGATTCCTGAAGCCAGCATTGTCGGATTAGCAAGCTTCAACCCAGCCAAGTTGACTCTTAAGCGGTTAGCGTTCAAAGCCTTCTCACCATGAACGATTTTCAGTATTGGTTGTCGCTTTAACAAGATAAAGCTTAGTTCCCGCATCATCACGCTTCAGGCAAACACCGAGCTGAATACATTTCATTCCATGAAATCCCTCTTAAATCGAGCTCCGATCAGAGTAAATACATCTGTCCAAGGAAAGAGGAAGTTAAGGGTTCTGAAGGCCTCCGTAGTGGCGTTTTCCATATTCGCATTTCTAGCCCAGCAATTCGATAGCCAAATATCATGCGACTGGCAAAGATATCGACCATTCACATGCTTCAGATTCTCTCTGAAAAATCCGCACACCAGCCGCTTGATGTTTAACAACGCTAGCTTAAATATGATAAAGCATAGGAATAGCTAATGCTGAGGCGTAAAGCATGAAAGCAACCATAGTTCAATGCTCTTTCGGGTTCTTGGCTTTTGATGAGGGCAACGAACTGCTTCAAAAGGTGCTCTTTCCCAGCAAGCCGCAAGCCGCTGCCAAGGCTCTTTTGAAGATTGAAGCTGGAAAGATTCCTGACGAGGCGTTCGAACTCGTTGAAATCCTTCGAAGGATGGATTATGATTTTTTCGTTTTTGAGAATGAAAACCTTGCTGAGCAAGTCAAGCAAAGGTTAGGCGCTAACGTTGAAGTTTTCGGGCATTCTTCGGCTGGTGAACTCGCTCGTTCGGACATTGAGCGTTTTTCGGTTGAAACTGGCTTTGTGAAGGACGCTGGAGAGTTCAATGTATGGATGCATAACGTCACCATGGAAATCGCCAAACTGCGGGTTAAGGGAGCGATTGAGAAGAGAGACCTGTTGGTCGCACAAGCCATTCTTATGCTCGACGATTTGGACAGGGGCATAAACGTATTCATGAGCCATGCTCGAGAATGGTATGGCACACACTTCCCAGAACTCGACCGCTTGATGGACAAGCATGAAACCTATGCACGTTTAGTTATCAACCTCGGAAGCCGAGATAACTTCACCTTGAAGAACCTTGAGAAGGAAGATTTGCCCAAACAGAAAGCTGAAGCCATCGTCAAAACCGCAGAAGCGTCAATGGGCGCAGACCTCGCAGAAACAGACCTAGCCCAAATCCAAACCCTCTGTCAAAACATAGCTAACCTATACCAGTTAAGACAGACTCTTGAAACCTACCTAGACAAAACCATGGAAGAAGTCGCCCCGAACACGAAGGCTCTCGCAGGCTCTCTGCTCGGAGCGCGCCTAATCGCTATCGCCGGGGGGCTGTCAAATCTCTCGAGAAAACCCGCTAGTACGATTCAGATCTTGGGCGCGGAAAAAGCTCTGTTCCGCTCGCTGAAAACTGGGACGCTACCGCCCAAGCATGGCTTAATCTTCCAACACACGTTTCTGCATGATGCTAAAAGATGGCAAAGAGGCAAGATCGCCAGAGCGCTAGCCGGGAAGCTTGCCATAGCCGTGAGAACTGACGCGTTCGGAGGCAGAGACATACGTGCCGCGCTCAAGGCCGACTTGGACAAGAGAGTCGCGGAAATTCAGGAAAAGTACCGCGAACCACCACCAATCCAAGAAAGAAAACCCAAGCACAAGCACGAAAAGCGTTTCGAGAACCGGAGGAGAATGCACAGACGTGAACGTTAGGGTTAAACCTCACCCGCAATTTCCTGCGATATACCAGGTTTTGCTTGAAGATGGTTCACAAAGGCTGGCAACCAAGAATCTTGCGCCTGGCAGAAACGTCTATGGCGAAAGGCTCATACGTGATGAAGGGTTGGAATACCGGCTTTGGGATGCTTTCAGAAGTAAGCTGGCAGCCTCGATACTGAAGGGTTTGAAGACCGTTCCGATCAAACCGGATCATCGTGTTCTGTATCTAGGTGCTGCTTCAGGGACGACTCCAAGCCATGTTTCAGACATCGTGGGCGAAAAAGGGCACGTTTACTGTGTGGAATTCGCATCTAGATCGCTTAGGGAGCTTGTTGACAACGTGTGCGCTTTCAGGCTCAACATGATTCCTATACTCGAAGATGCACGTTTTCCAGAAAGATACGCCATGTTCGTGAACGGAAAGGTGGACGATATCTACTGTGACATTGCTCAAGTGGAACAGGCCAAGATTCTGGCAGCCAACGCTGACGTGTTTCTGAAGAGGGCTGGCTGGATAATGTTTGCTGTTAAAGCGCAAAGCATTGACGTGACAAAAGAGCCGACCGAAGTCTACGAGGGCGAGATCAAGGTCTTGGAGAGAAGTGGCTTCCGCATAGAGGAAGTTGTGCATTTGGAACCGTATGATAAGGCCCATGCGATGATAACTGCTCAGGCCGAAGGATGATTCTTCTAGAAGACATGCACAGTTTATATCTCTGTTCGAGATGCATGTTTCAGTGAAGATTTGGTGGCTTGTGAGGAGGGGAGGTGGACATGATGTCTATAGAAGCCATCCTCAAGGAAGCCGGCTTTACGGTTTCCGAAGCGTGCTATTCTCGGCCGAGCTGCTTTGATTACGCAGCTCGCAAGGATGAAAGAGTTGTTTTCGTGAAGATTCAGCCAGACATCGGAAACCTTTCCCTGAAAGATTCACAAGAGCTCAAGACAATATCCGAGTTTTTCTCAGCAGCCTCAATCCTAGTAGGCGAGAAGACACGCGACAAACCATTGGAAGATGACACGATCTACTCTAGGTACGAGGTTCTTGCATTCACACCAAAGACGCTCGAAAGCACTATGCTTCGCAAGATCTATCCTTTTATCCAAGCTAGTCCTGGCGGCTACTACGTGAAAATCGACGGTGAAACGATTAGGCGTCGACGGCAAGAGCTGGGTCTTTCTGCAGGCGAAATGGCCAAGATGATAGGCATCTCCAGGCGTACTCTTTATGGTTATGAACGCGGCATGGCTAAAGCTTCGGTGACTGCTACCTACAACCTTATGTCAACCTTAGGAATCCCGGTTGTCAAAGCCTTAGACATATTCGAAACCCCTCAACGCAAGCGAAAATGCTTTCTCCTGACAACGGCAAGACAGGCAATAGCAAAGAACAACATTCTTCAGAAGATCTTCAGGAAATTCTCCCGTTACCGTATCACCGCAGTCAAAAAGGCTCCATTCGATTTCGTGATAAGCGCCCCCGAGGGCAAGATGTGGATAATCGGCGGAGTTGCAGGAAACGAGGAACATGAGCTGGACAGAAGAGTAGATGAAATTTTGAGCGTCAGCATGGTGGTTCAAGCGCATCCAATTCTTGTGACAGATGGACTAGACCCGCCGAGAGAGGACATTAATTGCATACGCAGCGATGAATTCTCAATGATCAGAAACCTGGAAGACTTGATACCAGGCATTTAAGTAAGAGTCCTCTGTCGTGCCTCTTTTTCGCTCTTGGTTCTCTTTGCCGTTTTCCACGATCTTCTAACAAAATCAGGGTAATCACTTGATTTTCTCAAGCAATGCTCAAGAAACTCCACGGTCCTTGGGTCAGAAGGATAGCCGCTGCCGAAATCCCCATAAGTCTTGGCCAGCTCTGCGATTTCCCTATCTCTTTCAACCTTCGCGATAATTGAAGCCGCTGACACAACCGGATAGTTCCTATCTGCCTTGTGCTCCGAGACAATTCTGATCTTGAACGGAAGACAATCCAGAATATCCTGCTTGAACCGCTCCTCCAAAACGTCCGAAGCATCGACATAAGCTACATCTGGTTTCAGCGCCTCTATGACTTTCGCCATGGTCTGCGCCTCCAGCCAGTTCAGCTTGCGAAGCTTCCTCCCCTTCAAGACAACTTCGTCAATCTCCCCTGGCGACAACTTCGCCAGACTATACTTCTCTACTGTCTTCTTGATCTCAGCGGCAAGAAACTCTCGTCTGTGCGGAGACAGGAGCTTCGAATCTTTGACGCCTAACTGAACAAGCTTTGGCAAATCCTCTTCCTTGATCAAGACTCCCGCGATAACTAGCGGGCCTATAACACAGCCTCTGCCAGCATCGTCCACTCCGGCAACCATCATAGATGATTCCACTTTCAGAAGCTAGTTTTGGTTCGAGGTTATAACGCTTTTTTCTTGCATGAGCTTTCAAGGAATTCGACGATTTTCTTTGTGATTGTCGTGTCTAGAATCTCCCTGTTTTCGTAGGTTACCCTGAATACTTCAGCGTCTTCTCGCGCCCTCACCCCATCTGTCAGACTGTGTCTTGCACTCCGATGAACAACGCCCACGACAGGTTTTCTACTATCCGCAGCGTTTTTGACGGCGTCTTTGAACCCTTCTGAAAACAACTCCATCGGTCCGATTTCGTCTACAGCAATCACGTCCGAGTTCTCAACAGCC
>JBGOYR010000104.1:0-4549 GCA_041479765.1 Bathyarchaeia archaeon
ACCCCTGCTATTGTTTCAGTTTCTCAAGCATTTTCGGAAAAATGACAACAGGTTGCTTGATACGCGCCAATCGCCTTCATCATAGAATCCCTTCGAAGACGATCCTTTTCTATCATCCTAGCCAGTCCTAAGCTTCAACGGTCTTTTGTCGCAAATTGCTGAATCTATCAGCTTTTCAGAAAGGATAGCCAGCATGGCAAGGCAGTGCTTTTGGAACCGATCTCTTTCGTTCCCCTGAAAGCAATTGAGAGATCGTGACTAAAACCTTTACTTTTATCTACATCCCAGCAACTGTTCTAGTCTGGTGATGCGTTTGCTTCGAGATGCTTGGATGCTGGCAATAGAAACCTTGAGCTGGATGCAGATGCAGAACTTCAGTGAACGTCTGGCTCTCGCAAGAACCGTCAAACAACTAAATGTTACCGACTACAACGCTGCAAGACTAGCTCATTCACTCGTAGTTGAAACGGTAAGGCGACAGAACTTCATAGACAAATTTATAAACAATACCATAAAACCCGACACGATTGACGAGTACAGCCTAGGTTTACAAGCTTTCTTGCGCCTCTACGTTTACAAAACTAGAGCAGCCGAGAACTGGAACAAGACTGACCTCGAGGAAGCCGCGAACATAGCTGGACTCGGTCGGGCCATCCTCGGATGGAAAACCCTGCAAAAAGCCGAACCCATACTGGGCACGTTGCTGACACAGGATCCTGCAGTAGTCTACGCCAATACAAACGACCAACAGCGAATCGCCCTCAAAACCTTCCACCCTGTATGGTTTGTCAAGTATTGCTTCAGAATTTTTGGCAGACCCGAAGCAATAGTCATGCTGGAAGCAGATATGCAGCAATCACCGACCTACATAAGGCTGAACACGCTCAAAGCAGGTCAAGACGAGATTCTGCAGAGACTTGCTCAAGAAGGGATAAAGGTTGAGAAAGTTGAAGGGTTGAAATATGCCTACAAGGTTATTGGCTCCAAGCGGCCTTTAGCGGTCGTCATAGCATGCAAAGAGGGTCTGTTCTATATTCAAGACAAGGCAAGTTGCTTCGCATCCGAAGCCGCAAACCCGAAATCTGAAATGACAGTACTAGATGTCTGCGCCGCACCCGGAGCCAAGACAACGTATCTAGCACAACTGATGCAAAACAAGGGCATGGTCTACTCTATAGACTATTCAAAACGTAGAATGCGCGACTGGAAACGAGAAGTCGCCCACATGGGTGCTATGATTGCTGAACCAGTAATCGCAGATGCATGCCGCTCACTACCTTTCAAGCTGGAAGCTGACGTTGTTGTTCTAGATCCCCCATGCACAAGCACGGGCACCTTTGGGAAGTTGCCTTCTGCCAAATGGCGGATCAGACCACGTTCAATCAGCAAGATGGCAGAAATTCAACGGCAAATGCTGGGTAAAAGCGCAGAAAACGTAAAGGCAGGAGGCACGTTGATCTATTCCACATGCAGCATAACCGTTGAAGAAAACGAAATGATAGTAGAACAATTCCAGAAACAGCATCCGGAGTTCTCACTTGCTGAAATCACGCCAACGCTGGGTCTACCCGGGTTAAGGGGGTTAGACAGGTGCCAAAGGCTCTATCCACACATTCATGAGTGCAACGGATTCTTCATCGCAAAACTGCTGAAAGAGTAGAAACCCGAAATTGCAGGCCTCAAACTGTTCTTCGTGGCTTTGGCTGATTTTTCGTTACAATATCCTTCCTACTTCCTTCATTGTGCCTATGCTTTCCGCGATTTCTCCAAGTTGCACAGAATCTCGAAAATCACATTTGCAGCACAGATCGCTGAAATCCCCTGGTCATAGTTCGGCGCGACTTCGAGCACGTCAAAACCCACCACACGCCTATCGCAAATGCCTTCAAGAATGTCAAGCAGGCAGCATGGTTCGAGACCGTCTGATTCCGGGTTTTGGACTGCCGGAACGTATGCAGGGTCAAGAAAATCCATATCAACTGAAACGTAAAGGTTATCATATTCTGCAAGCTTTTCTCTGAGTCGTTCTGTGATCTGCTGGGTTCCTCCTTTTCTGATCTGCCTTGTCGTAAAGAACTCTATTCCAGCCTTTTTTGCGTAAGCCAGCTCTTCTTTGCAGACCGCTCTGGTTCCAACCTCGATGATTGTGGCAGGCTTCACCGCCTCACTTATTCTTCGCATGAAAGTCGTGTGCGAAAGCTCAAGATCCATAAACTCGTCGCGCAAATCCAAGTGCGCATCAAAGCTCACTATCGCCGTTTTCCTCGCTCTAACACCCAAACCTTTCATGATGCCCAACGTTATCGTATGCTCACCGCCGATAGTAACCAGAGTCTTCCCTGCCTCCAGAACATCCTTTGTGACCAGCTCAACCTTTTCCAACGTTTTCCCTGTGTCCGTGGATACGTGTAAGTCGCCTAAGTCGTGTAGGCGTATGTCTTCAACGTCGAAGCCTGTTCGGAAGCTGTAGGTCTCGATGTTGAGTGAAGCTTGTCGGATCGCGGTAGGTCCAAACCTGGCACCTGTTCGATACGTACTTGTAACGTCAAAAGGCACTCCCAATATCGCATAATCTGCCTTTTCGAAAGGTTTCTGGAAGCCGCTGAAGACGTTTGACTGAGACACAAAAAGCTCACGGTGGCTCATAACTGCTTTTTCATCTCCTGGGAATTTGCTTATTCGTTGATGAGTTCTAAACCTTTTCGCTAACTAACGGCAGCAAAGTCATAAGCTAGACGCCAAATGCACGTTTGCTGTTAGGCTTACGGTGTTATTTGAAAATGTGGCTACCGTGAGGTTTCATGAAAAGCTTAGCTTCAGGATCTTCAGATATAGTATGCTGAAAACCTCTAAACATTAAATTTATTAACGTTGCTGGTTATGCAATAGGGTTAAAGGCGAATTGGACGATGTCACTTGGATCTAGACTAAAAATCGAAAACATGGGTCTGTTCTTGGTCTCGGTTTTCTACATAATCACAGGAATAGTTAGCCTCGGAGTATTGCCCCTCGTCAATTACATGCCAGTTGTCGGCATAGTCGGCATTCTAAGCCTAGTCACAGCATATGGGCTCTTCATGAAGAGAAGTTGGGTACTGTATCTGGTTGTGATCCTTTTCCTTGTCGTCACGGTGCTTGCCTTGTACATGATCTACTTCATGTTTCTGGCAGACCTGCTCATTGGAATCAGCATGGTAGCCTATCTTGTCCTAACATGGATTGCGACCGCCTACGCAGTGAACAAACGAGTCAAGCTGGAAAGCTAAGAAACTGCTTTCTCTTGATTTCTGAAAAGCCGGACCACAACTTCCTCATCAGCATCGATAAACTGCTGGTTTTCAGCAACCTCAACAAACCCGTCAGCCTTCGCCAGAGTCGTAATAGCTCCTGACTGTCCTGATTCAACAGCATCAGCGACCAGACGGCCCGACTTGTCTCTACGTAACCTGACCATAACAAACGTCCTTCGCCCTCTTGCGGAGAACATCCTCATTCCAGCGAAAGCTTTCATCTCTAGACTTCTTTCTGTTCTTCTTCCGGCCATTTCGGCAATAATCGGGCGAGCAAGCAAATGAAAAACCAGCAGCGCAGAGGTCGGATGACCCGGAAGCGAGAAAATCGGTTTTCCATCTACTATTGCCACTGTCGCGGGTTTTCCCGGCTTGATTGCGATTCCTGAAACAATCACGCCGGGCTTTCCAAGAGAGTCCACGGTCTGTGGCATGATGTCCTTGGGACCCACGGAAACGCCACCTGAGGTGACAATGACATCTGCCACATCCAACGCTTCCTCCAATGCTTTCTTCAGTCTGATTCTATCGTCTGGGAAAACGCCCATCAAAATGGGCTTTCCACCACTCTCCAAGACTGCTGCACTCAAGCTGTAAGCGTTTATATCATAAATCCTTCCAGGGGGCAGTCTATCACCTGGCTCAGTAACCTCAGCGCCTGTTGAAAGAACCGCCACACGAGGAACCGCATGAACTCTCACTCTCGCGATCCCCACCGCAGCCAAAACACCTATCTCCCGAGAACCCAACAACTGTCCAGCCTTCAAAACGGTCTCGCTTTTCCGAATGTCTGAGCCAGCCTTCATGACATTTTCATCCCTAGCCACAGCAGCAAATACATGGACAAAATTGCCTTTTCGTTCTGTGTCTTCAACCATAACCACCGCGTCTGCACCTTCAGGCATAGGCGCACCAGTTACGATCTCGGCCGCTTTTCCAGAGGCAACTTTCGCTCTAGGCAGTTTTCCTATGCTCACTGCTCCGCAAACCTTCAGCTTTGCAGGTCTGCTTTCCTCCGCGCCGAAAGTGTCTTTAGCCTTTACTGCATATCCATCGACAGTTGAACGGTTGAAAGGAGGAATGTCTAGGGTGGCGATCGCATCTTTGGCGAGAACGCGATTGTGGGCTTCTAGCAATGGAATTTCCTCAATACTTGACGATTTTGCTCTAAGATGATTTTGGATTATCTGTTGAGCCTCATCGAGAGTCACGAGTTTCCTAAACATTCTTTCTGGTCACCTCTCTATGCCACCAAACAA
>JBGOYR010000105.1:0-4522 GCA_041479765.1 Bathyarchaeia archaeon
CCAACTGCGGCTATCTCAACTGCTGGCAACATCACTTATGTGTTCACCGGAGACTTTAACGATTCCATCGTTATCGAACGGGACAACATTCTGGTTGATGGGGCAGGTTTCAAGGTTCAAGGCAATGGAACCGGGAAGGGAATAAGCCTAACTCAAAGAACTAATGTAACAATCAAGAACACAACAATCAAAGATTTCGCCTACGGCATATGGCTGAACCAATCCGCAAACAACCGTATTCTGGAAAATGACATAGCGAGCAACACGACACAGATGAATAACTATGGCATTCGACTTGAATTCTCCACGAACAATGTTATCAGCGGCAACAACATGACAGGCAACAGGTTCAGGTCGTAAACTCGTCTCTTAATCGGTGGGATGATGGATCCATTTCTGGTGGAAACTACTGGAGCGATCATCTGGGCGCGGACACAAACCATGACGGAATAAGCGAATTCCCATACACGATAGACGCCGTCAACGTTGACAACTACCCGTTGAAAGGCATGTTCCTAACGTTCAACACGTCGCGAAACCAACCAACAATCGTAGTTTCTAATTCAACGATCAAGCAGTTCAGATATGACGAAACCAACAGAACCATCACGATGACGGTTTCAAACTCGTCTTCCACCCAGTCGTTCGGGTTCTGCCGAATGTGCATCCCAAAGAACCTGATACCTCCACCCTACACAGTAGTAATCGACGGTGGCTCAACAGCAGTAACAGACTTCAATGGAGAACTGCATGATAATAGCACTCACAGATGGATCTACTTCGCCTACCAGCATTCAATACATGAGGTTGTCATAATCCCTGAATTCCTATACGCGTTGTTGCTTCCTCTCTGCATGATTGCAACACTGCTGACTGTCAAAGTTCGCAAAAGAAGGGCATGTGTGATCGCTCAGCTTGAACAGTAGGATAAGGTTGGATTGGTCTCAGTCTTTTATGGCTTCCGTGATACAGTCAATCTTGACTGTTCTCTGCTCTCTCTTCTTCAAGTTCCGAATGACGACTGAGCCTTCTTTGAGTTCTCTTTCACCCACGATTATTGCATATGCGATCTTTCTTCTATCAGCATCTTCCAGAGCTTTAGCCATTTTCCGACCCATGACTTCAGCTTCCACCGACACGTCTTTGTCTCTGAGAGTTGCTGCGATCTTCAGGGCTTCTCCCTTCAACGTTTCCTGAACAGGAATCACCATGACCGTCTTCTCGGCATCTGTTTCTTCAGCTGTTTTCTGGGCTTGAATTCCCAGCATTATCCTGTCTATTCCGTGAGCCACTCCCACCGCAGGCGTTGGCTCGCCACCGAACAGTTCAATGAGCTTATCATACCTGCCGCCACCACCCAACGCCACATTCAGATCTGGAATGTAGGCCTCAAAAATCATTCCAGTGTAGTACTCGAGTCCTCTCGCAAAACCAGCATCAACAATCATGTTAATCTTGTTTCCGCTTTGCATGACAAGGGTTAGAACCTCTTTCAGATTCTCAGTCGCCTCAACTGCTTTTTCATAGTCTTTAACGTTTTCTTTCATCTTTTCCACGATGTCGAAGACCTTGTTGCCCTTTAGCTCAGTCAATTTCCGGAGAACCTGCAGGCCTTTTGCCGACATGCCACTTGTTTCGACCATTTTGAACGTGTCGTCATATTGCTGCTTGTCCATCAATTGCATGACCGCGTTCTGCACCTTGTCTTCAAGCTTTTCCTGATTGAATATTCCTCTCAATACGCCGACATGTCCAACTTTAATCGCGCAGTTCAGTCCTACTGTCTTCATCAAACTGTCAGTCAACATCAGTATTTCGGCATCGGCTTCAGGTCTGTTCGAACCCATCAGCTCATAGTTTGATTGCCAGAATTCTCTGTATCGCCCTTTCTGCGGTTCGTCATAGCGGTAGACGCTTCCGACCGAGAAAAGTCTGAAAGGTTTAGGTTCTGTTCGCAGTGTTGTTGCCACAAGCCTTGCTACGGAAGCCGTGAACTCAGGCCGCAACGCTACCCTACGGTCGCCTAAGTCTTTGAAGACGAACATGCGTGACCTGACTTCTTCGCCTGCCTTGACCGACAAGAGTTCGTATGACTCTACGATTGGTGTTATGATCTCTTTGAACCCGTAGAGTCTGGCGGTTTTTCTGGCTTTGTCTTCAATGTATTTCATCATTTTTGCTTCTTCTGGCAGAAGGTCTCGCATCCCGCGCACGGTTCTGAATTCAGACATCTTTGCTTTCTCCTGTCATCTCAGAGTCAATTGCGAGACTGAATAGTAAACTATTTCTCCTCTGCGGTTCATGACGGCCAAGATCAGCTCTTTCTTGAGACTCTGGCACTGCTTTAACACATTGGTTAATGTTTCAAGAGAGGTGGGCTTGCCTTCTTGAATGCTCAGGATCAGATATTTCGCCGTGTCCTTGCTGTACTCCCCGCGTTCATAAACTCTAAAATCAACGCCTAGACCGAAGCCTTCCCGTACAACGTACCCGCGGCTTCTCAGATCGCGGTAGGCTAAGTACTTGACCCAGGCATTCCCATCAGAACCCTCATAGCGCTGCAAAAGCTTTTGAAAGTCCACCTTCTTGCCTTTCGTGTCCTCGACTTCAAGTATTCCCTTGTCCAAAAGGTAGAGAGCTTCGAAAAAAGCAAGCCTGAATTCCTTGTCTTGAGACACTCCATACCCTCCGGATGAAAGCCTGTCTGCAGACGATCTATTGGGAATCCTGACGTTTTCTTCAGCGAGCAAACCCTTGACTGTGAACTCTGACTGGTTTAGCGTATTTTCTTCCTTCTTATTCATGGAAACACTCAACTGACACAAATGTGCTTCTACTTGTTCTGGTTGGGCCTAAACTTAAGGAAGTCTTCCTTATATAAAATGCCGTTTTCGCAGATTATGCCAGTCACGTATTCTAGAGGGGTTATGTCAAACGCTGGGTTAAGGGCATTCACGCCCTCAGCGGCTATTCTCTGCGAACCTGCGTGCGTGACCTCATCCGGGCTTCTCTCTTCAATAATGACATCCTTCGATCTATGAGCCAAGTCAAATGTAGATGTTGGCGCAGCAACGTAAAACGGAATATCGTGCCTTTTTGCTAAGACAGCTACCGTAAACGTTCCGATCTTGTTGATCACAGCATCCTGGACTATTCTGTCCGCCCCAACCACAACTTTGTTGACCAGCCGCCTGTACATGACGTAGCCAACCATGCTGTCAGTAATCAGAGTCACTGGTATGCCGTCACGTTTAAGCTCATAAGTCGTTAACCTTGCTCCCTGCAACAAAGGACGAGTTTCAGTGGCAATCACCTTGATCTTTTTCCCCTGCTCCCAAGCAGCCCTCACCACGCCTAATGCAGTGCCATAATCAACAGTCGCCAAAGCGCCAGCGTTACAGTGCGTCAGAATGACATCCTTGTCTTGGATGAGCCCGGAACCATTTTTGCCGATCATCCGATTCGCGACAGCGTCTTCATCTGCGATTCGCTGAGCCTCTTGAACAACGAAATCCGTTAAATCCTTCGCGTTTCCAGAAAAACCTTTTGCTTTGCTCAAGATTCTGTCTATAGCCCAGAAAAGGTTCACCGCCGTCGGCCGCGTTGCTCTCACTACTTCCGCCGCATTCTCCAATTCCCCGATGAGTTGCTCTTTGCTCCTAGCTTTGGAATAATAGGCTGCCAGAGCCAATGCGAAACCTGCGGCTACCCCTAAGAGGGGTGCACCTCTTATCCTCATGTTCTTGATCGCTTCCGCCACTTCGTGGTAGTCGTCCATTTCCAAAAATGCAGTTTCCTGTGGAAGCCTCGTTTGATCTATCGTAATGACTTTCAACGCAGGTTCATAACGGAAAGCAATGGTTCTGCCCTGAAGTTCATCCCAACTCATGTTTTCTTTACTCTCCTGTTCTGTTATTAAACGTGCTTCTCATAAACTGAGTTTTCACAAAACCTGTTCAGCCGCTTACACTGGCATGGAAAACTGGCAGTCTGAAAGAACCATGCGACTGGGCTAGTAATGTGCGCTCTGCTCGTATGGTGATTTGACGTAGGTTATGACTTCTATTGGGCAGTCGCTCGTAGGTTTCAGTTTCTTCTTCCATTCTTCTCCAACGGCGATAAGAGAGAAGATACCGGAGATTTCAGCTTTCGCTTTTCGAACCAGATTGACCAGTGCGGCCTGTGTCTCGCCAGTTTTGATCATATCGTCCACGATCAGCACACTGTCACGTTTCTTGATGGCTTCCTTCGGAATGTAAAGTGTCATGGTTACTCCAGAATCTCTGAGTGCATATGTTTCTTCTAGAAAAATCTTAACGCCGACTTCCTTGTTTCTCTTCGCCACTACGAGGTTCACTCCGAGAGCGTTGGCAACCATGGTTGCCAAGGGAATTCCGTCAACAGCAGCGGAAAACACTTTTGTTACTCGTTTTCCGGCAAAGTTCGCGAGGGCGCTGTTGGCTGCTTGTTGCAGAATGTTGAAATCTCCTACAATGTCGGTGTTGTCAAAGTATCCATCTTC
>JBGOYR010000106.1:0-4298 GCA_041479765.1 Bathyarchaeia archaeon
AATGCACTTGATGCGAGTTCTGCTTCGGCCAAATCGAAGTGTCGGTAGTGAAAGTCGATCGAAGGGAAGTTGAGAAGATCTACACGACGGTCTTTGGCTGCTTGTCTCGCCACTTTCTTCGAATCGCACATTACCGCGATTATTTCGAATTTCCTTCGAAACCTTCTGAGGTTATTGACCAGTTCTTCCGGCGTTCGGGGTCTCAGGTCCAAGCGTGTTGCCAGGTCCAGCCTGTTATCCTTGCATGCGGTTCGGAGCTGTTCGATTTCCCTTTCGGGCGTGTTCGGCTGCAACGGCACAGCTATCAGTCTGAAGCCAAGTCTTGACGCTTTGCCCACCATGTTTGATGTTTGTACTGGGTTTCTCAGGTCAGGGCAAAGGTGCAGGTCGACGTAGATCTTTTTCATGGAAGCAACCCGAATCTTCTGCAGATCTCAACCACTTCTTCTTTGCTATGCTTCTTAAAGTGTATTCGCAAATGGATGGGGTCAGTAACGCTGAACCTAAGTTCATTGAAGTAGGCAAATTGCTTGTCGAGTCTCAGGTAAAGGTTTCCGCTTTCAAAATGCTGATCAATCTCATTACACAGTTGTTCCTTGTCTAGGATGCTTAAGCCTGCTGAGAGTTTTTCGAAGACCGGTTGGACTGCTTCCTTTTCTTTGATCCGCGTTTCAATGAGAGTTATCGGGTTTCCGTGGTGGCCAGTCAGGTTGGACTTGTTGAAAGCAACATTGCCGACTAGCTCTGATGGAATGGTGTTGCAGATGGCTGTCATAACCTTGTCTGGGTCTTCTGTGGCGTGTGCAAAAACACGCATGTCAATATAGGCTATAGGAACCTTGCTGGACAAAAGCTTGTCACAAGAACCCTATTTGGAAAGGGTCAGCTTTTAGACTTTTTCTTGGGCTTCTGCGCGGCTTTCCTAGCTGCCAAGAATGCCTTGACGGCTTCAACGTTTTCATCGTGCGCTGTTTTTCGCCTAGAATCTACAAGAACTCCTAGTCTTACGGCTTCTGTTAGGCTGGTTCCCGCCTTTTTGAGTTCGTCTCGGCTGAAACCTCTCCCGAAACGTTGTTTTCCAACGTCTTTGAAGACTTTTGCCTTAACTGTTTTCATGGAATCGGGTCCTTCTCCTTTCAAAGGCTTTTCTGCTCGGTCTAACTTTCTCGGAGCCTTTGCCTTTTCCTCTGAGGCCTCTTACCTTCTTGCCTGCGCTTGTGAGGCTTCTGAACACGCGCTTGTAATGCTGCTTCTCGCATATCCAGTTGATATCTGAGTCTGCTTTTATCACAGGATGATTAGGGTCCACAAGTAAGACTTCGAACCATTTGGATCGTCCGTCTTCGCCCACCCAGTACGAGTTGAGAACCTCGAGGTTAGGGAACTTTCGTTGGGTTCGTTCTTCGCCGATGAGTCGGATGCTCTTGCCGGGCTTGAATTTTTTGACACCCATGCGTTTGGGTCTTCTTCCGGCTTTCGGTCTTACTTTTCGCATTCCGCCTCTTCTCACGCGGACGCGAACCATCACGAAGCCTTGCTTAGCCTTGTAACCAAGTTTTCTTGCCTTGTCTATTCGGGTGGGTCGTTCTATCCGGGTTATGACGGGTTGCTGACGCCACTCGATTAGCCTTTGGTGCATAACCTGATTCAAGAAGCTCTTTTCGGGCTTCGACCAAGCTTCAGCAATGTATTTGTAAGCCATACATTTTCACGTCTTCATTGGTTTATGGTTCAGCCTTTCGGCATCATCCCTGCGGACATGTACATCCGCCAGTTGCGTTGATTCATAGCACCAAGCAACGAGATAAACCTTTCCAGACAGACATCAAGAGAGAACCACCTTGCAGCGTGTGAGCGACAATACCTGCCCATCACATGCTCTAATGCTAGGGTACCTTCAACTGCTCAATCGATCAGTAGAGCTAGCTATCCCAAGTTGAGATATCCGAATGCGGAGTCGCCATCCGCTTGTTCTCAAGTATTGCTTTCGCAATATGAAAATAGCCATTTTGCCCTTTCCAGACTTTCTGCCCTTCAACGACTCTTATCCTTCTCCTGAAGAACGGAGCATCCAAAACCAGAGTTTCATACTCACCACCTTCGCCAACAAGCGAAACGCCATACTTCCTGCCAAGCTCAATCAAATCTGCAACAGTGGCCGCGTCAATCTTTCTTCCAAGCCAGTCTTCGTTGAAACCGTATGCGTAGACCCCAGTTATGATGACTTCAAAGCTGAGATCCAGAATCTCCCTCAAGACGTCTATGGGGTTCTTTTGCCAAAGAGGCGCGATGCATCTGATCTCTAGCTGTCTGCATATTTCATCTATCCTCGTTTTCTGGTATGTTGAGGCTATGGCTCCTGAGACTACTCCTTCAACGTCGAGCTCTGCAATCAGACGTTTGAGGTCTTTAACCTCTTCGCCTTCAACTCCTGCAGTTTCAGCTTTCACAACTGGAATTCCGACAGCCTCAGCAAGCAAATCGACCAGACGAATGTTTGGGTAGTGAAACATCCAACTGTCTTCCCTTTGCGGAATCATGCTCGCAAGACACTTTACCTCATAACCTTCCTTCAGAACATGGTAAAGAGCTAGAACCGAATCCTTTCCGCCCGTGGCTAGAACTGCAACACGCATGACAGTAACACCTTTCGGATTAACCGTTAAACAGTCAACTAACTAGTCTATGATCTTCCGCCGTGCCTCTCTGAACATGCTTTCCGTTTTCAGCCGCCACTTCTCGAAATCCTTGCTGGTTTTCGGATAGACTTTGTAGTGAGCCCTAACTTGCTTCATCATGGTGGCCGTAAGCCGAAGCCTATTCAAGAATCCGAGTCTCCTCAGCCCTTTAAAGACGCGCCTCGCCTTGTCGCTGATATCCAAGTGGAACTCGTCCCCCAGACCTGCCTTCAAGACATCCTCTTCTTTCAGTAACTCATACTTCATCCCGTAGCTCAGCTCTTCGTCACGACTACCAATGAGCAACATGCGAAAAACGTCCAAGCCTGCCTGCTTTGTTCCATACGTCTCCATATACCTGCAATTGTACGGCCACAGAGCATTTTGACTGACATCGTCTTTCTCCAAGGCTTCAACGATAGTCTTTCCTGCATAAAAGCCGCTGAGCATCGATGGGCCTATCCCGCCCCCATGAATGGGGTTCACCAAGCTCGCGGCATCACCCAAGATCGCCACGCCGTTCCCGACCATATTGTCCAATGGCCTGCGTGTCGGATCGTACCAAGCACCTCCGTTTAGAAGCAGCGAGCCTTCAAACATTGGCTTTGTCAGAATGTACCTGTAAGCTTGTTCCTTTGGGTTTGGGAAGTCCCCCCGCATACAAATCCCTAAACCCACATTCACTCTAGCACTGCTCTTGTTGAAAATCCACGTGTATCCTCCAGGCGTCACTTCCTGATTCAGATAAATCTCACAAAACTTCGTCTCCTCGGCTTCCTGCTTGAGCTGTCTGATCTCCCGATAGCAAGCTTCAACATCCTCATTCGCAATCTCTGTCTCAATTCCCATTTCCTCAGGAAGCTTCCGTCTCACCACACCCATAAATCCGCTAGCATCCGCGACCACCTTACCCTTAACCTGAACCGTTTTGCCAGTTCTCAAATCTCTTGTCGAGATTCCTGTTACGCAGCCTTTCTCGACTGTCGGCTCTAAACACAGCGTTGAATCTAGAAGAATCGTTCCCTTATCGAGTGTTTTCCTCAACAGCCACTGTCCAAACAGACGCCGATTCAATAAGTAACCAACGAAATCTTCATGTTTAATCGTGAAAACTGTCTCTGAATCCGGAGAAAAAATCTTGATACCCTCAATCCGCTTTTCAAGCTCGCCACCCTGCGGTTTCTCCAACCCCAAAGTTTTCAGATGATGCTCGCCCAAAGCATCCCCGCAAATCTTCTCGCCAATCTCTTCCCTTCTTTTTCGTTCTACTAGGCAAACTTTCAAACCAGCCTCAGCAGTCGTTTTCGCAGCCAAACATCCAGCCGTACCTGCACCAACCACTATCACGTCAAAGTTCTCCAATGCTAACACGCTTCCGAGATTTTCGCACTTTATTCGCTTGCATAAACTGATAACTTTTACTGAAGCTTTCCCTAATAACTGCTTGCTTAGAACTGGTTCAGTGTCATTTCACTGCTTCACTGGGATTGCTGTCGCTTACTGAGAATATGGATTGGTGATTCATAATGGTTTAATATGTTCTCGGCTGAACATGAAAAAAGAACCAAGCAAAACACGAAAAAGATGTGAATGAAAATGATGAAAAAAGCCGCAGTTAAG
>JBGOYR010000107.1:0-4260 GCA_041479765.1 Bathyarchaeia archaeon
AGAAAAAAGATTAGAAGCTTCTTCTTTTCATGCGCATGTGGCGTTCGCTTTCGGCCCTGACTTTCACAATGCCTCTGTGAACTGCACACGAAACGCAATAGTACTTCGTGTCCACGGGCGCAGCAATGTACGTGCCTTTCTGCCGAAGCTCCTTGGCCAACTGGGCGTCAACAATCGAAACCCTACGTGTAGATTTCTTAGCCTTGTCACGAGGCACCATCGACCCACAACTAGCACACTGAACCGTGCCGCCACTGCCCTTACTGCCTTTCGATCTTCCACGGCTTTTCCGTTTAAACGGCAACTTCATTTTCTCCTTGAATTTCCTCAACACTAGAATGCTATGCCCTATTTATATATCTGTCCTCAACTTGAGAAGCAAGGCAGCGTTAGCTTTCGGATCAATCTTTGGGATGATCTTTCCATTCGATGACGTGAACAATGTTGTGACTCCTGGACCATGCCCTGAGCAGACGCAATTCGTATGCACGACAATACCGACGGACACCGCGCCCTGACGATAGATCCTGCCGAAGGAGTGATCAGCGTCAACGATGGCTACGATGTCGCCAAGCCGCAGCTTGTCAAGGCTATACTGTCTGTTGACTTTTTCGTCGAAGAGCTGGATGTCATAATCCCCGGAATACGTCTGGTTCATACCTAACCCTGAACCCATTATTGCCGCGGGAACGATGTGCGTGACTGGAACCTCAAGTTTGTCACGTTTGGGTTTCGGGTTCAATGCCTTGAGAAAGCGTGGGTCCATGTTCATGACTGTTATGTCTGGAAAATCCAGAAGCTTCAAGCCGACACCGAAGGACTTCACAAGAATCTTGTCGCCCAACAGCAGTTTCTCAAGAGTCTCAGGCGGAAAATCCACGAGCACATGTTCTATTCCACCATGTTTTCCCGTGACAACCCCTTTGGCACCTTTAGCATCACCCGTGACCACTGTAGCTTCGTTTCCGACGCATGAAAGCACGTTGAAAGCGGCGTTTGCGCCCTGTCCGAACCGCGGGTCATTCTCCTTGTTCTCGACGCTCACGCCGGGCTCAACATGATCTGCTTGCCATCCGCATGCTGGGTCTCCGACCCTAATGTTGTAGGTGATTCCTCCTACGCCAGGCAGGACCACGGGATCGCCTTCTGCTGAGACGGTGTAGATGCTTCTTCCGAACACTGGGCTGACAACTTCGCCCGCGACGGAGAGCTTCACGAGTCTGTCGACATTCGTCTTGAGCATGCTACGTCTCCTATGTTGGATTAGCGGTTTAGGAGGCAGTGGCTAATAAAGCTCACCCAACTGCGCGAACCGTGTGTCTGCTTGAAACACAACAAGTTTTAAATGCATGGTGCTGGTTGAGTTGAATGAAGAAATAATCTGTCGACGTTACGCGTTGTTTGCGTGGCTGGTGACATGTCAGATCTTGGTTTGAGGTCAAAGATGCTGGTCAAGGACGTTATGAGTAGCCCAGTTGTAACCATAGATGAAGATGCAACGATAAACCGGGCCGCAGAGCTCATGGACAAAGACGATCTAGGCTGCATAATAGTCACAGACAAGGAAGGAAAACCGCTCGGAATACTGACCGAAAGAGACCTCGTCGTACGAGTCCTAGCCAAGAACGTGCCCCCAGACACCATAAAAGCCAAGGACACCATGACCTCACCTCTCATCACGATAGAGCCAGACGCGACGATAAACGAAGCAGCGAGAAGAATGAGCAGACTGAACATCCGAAGACTGGGAGTAGTGTACAAAGGACAACTTGTCGGAGTGCTCTCCAGCAAGGATGTCTTAGGAGTAATGCCTGAGCTTGTAGAGATAATACAAGAACGGGCGTTGATAGAAGGCGAAAAAAGAGCGGAAGAAAACGCAAAAGAGACGGAGGAAGAGGCAGCTCTCCTAGCCGGAAACTGCGCCAGATGCGGAGTCTGGTCTGACAACCTGGAGAAAGTTGACGGCGAATACCTC
This sequence comes from Bathyarchaeia archaeon, assembly GCA_041479765.1. Lineage (GTDB taxonomy): Archaea > Thermoproteota > Bathyarchaeia > Bathyarchaeales > Bathycorpusculaceae > DATKKK01. The sequence goes on from JBGOYR010000107.1 coordinate 1,976, forward strand.
TGCGAGGATTGCAGGGTTGAAGTGGAGAGCGAGGAATAAGAGGCCGATTTCTTGCGTGTAAAGGAGATCATGAACGAGAAGCATCCATCCATCTACGATGATGACCTCGCCACCAAAGCCCGCGCCATAATACGAGACTATTCGCTTAGAATTCTGCCAGTTATAGATAAAAACAAAAAACTTCTAGGTTTAGTAACGCGCCGCAACATCTTGACCATATCCTCTTCTGTCTCAGCACTGAGAGCAAAAGGAATAATGACACTGCCCAAAAAGATCGCAACCACAGAAGAGGATGTCTACACTGTGATTAGAGAGCTTATTCAGGTGGGCAAATGGTACGCGCCAGTCATTGACTCCATTCAGAATAAAGCCTACAAGGGCGTTCTAGGCTTGGAGAACTTCATCGAAGCCGTAATAAGAACCAGCCCGGAAAAGCTGGCGAAGCCAGTTTCCGGGATAATGTCTACGAGCATTCCGACTTGCTCGCCAGATGACGGAGTTGACAACATTTGGCGTCTGATGCAGGACAAGACGTTAGCTGGCTTGCCGGTTGTCAATAAAGGCAGGCTTGTTGGAATTGTGACTCAGAAGGACCTTCTCGCAGGCGGGGAAGTGATGCCGACTTTTGAGGCTAAGAAAGGACGCCATAGGGCTTCGCCGAAGGTCTCCTCAATCATGAAAAGGGAAGTATTAACCGTGACGCCCGATGTAAAGGCCATCAGAGTTGCCAAGGTTATGATTTCTAAAGATATCGGCAGAGTTCCTGTGGTAGATGATGATGGGAAACTGATTGGTATGGTTGACAGGAAAGATGTCGCCAGAATGCTTGTTAAACAGGGCGGAAGCTGATTGAGTAGAGAAGGTTTTAGAAGAACACTAAGGGAGAAAGGACAGCTTTCATTGAAGGCTCACCCGACGAAGAAGCGCGAGGGTGAGATAATGCAAGTGGCAAAGAGCACGGTCGTAACGATGCCTCCTACGACTGCCATTTATGAAGCGATAAAGATGATGGCGAAGGAAGGATTCCGCCGCATACCATTAGCCAACCCTGCAACAAAACGTCTTGAAGGAATTACAACCGCTTCAGATATCGTTGACTATCTTGGCGGCGGCGAGAAATTCGGGATAATCCAACATAAATACGATGGAAACTTTTTCAAAGCCATAAACGAACCCATCAAACTCATAATGACCAAGAAGGTCATCACGATCAAGACTTCGGCGAAAGTGAGTGAAGCACTTGAGCTGATGAAGGAAAAAAACCTCGGCGGCTTGCCAGTCGTCGATGAAGAGAACCGGATCAAAGCAATAATCACTGAAAGAGACATCTCAAGCCTTTTCGCAGACAGAATAAGCGGCGTAACAGTCGCTCAACTGATGTCGGAGAAGGTCATCACTGCGCTGCCGCGAACCACTATTTTTGAAGCTGAGAAGACGATGACGACTCAAGGGTTCAGAAGGCTTCCGATAGTTTCTGATGGCAAAGTTTTGGGCATTATCACAACTATGGACATAGTTCGATTCTTCGGTTCCGGAAAAGTGTTCGAATACCTGCGTTCTGGAACCATTATTCAGGTTCTGAACAATCCTGCACTTGAGATTGCAACGAAGGCAGTTGCTACTGTGACGCCGGAGGCTGATGTTGGGCAAGCCGCGAAAATAATGCAGGAGAAGAACATAGGTGCGTTGCTGGTTGTCAAGAGCGGAAAACTTGCCGGAATGATAACTGAGAGAGACTTCTTCAAAATAATAGCATGAGACGCGTCGCTTTTCGTGTAATCGCAGCTCTAACGGACTAGTAACACCAGCCTGCTTCAGGAGCCGAGATACGTCGATGAAAAGATGAGGAATAAATCTTTATCTGGCATTCATATTCGTTAATCAGATAATCAGAGAGCGCGGCCCACTTGATCGTTGATCTAGTCTTGAACAGTGCGAAGGCGTATTTTCGCAACGAAATAGTGGACTGCAGTCTGGCAATAGACGAAGGTAGGATTTGGAAAATCGGCAAAGAAACAAACATGCCCCAAACTGACGAAAGGATTGGTCTCAGGAATCTTCTGGTCTTGCCCGGCCTGATAGATGCCCACGTGCATCTTCGAGACGAAGGAAAAGCCTACAAAGAGGATTTCACGAGCGGAACAGCTGCCGCGGCAGTTGGTGGATTCACAACAGTCTTGGACATGCCTAACAACGACCCCGTTACAATGAGCCCTGAAACGCTGAGAAACCGTATGAGCAAGGCTAAAAGAGAAGCTTTCGTAAACGTCGGCTTCTTTTCCGAG
>JBGOYR010000108.1:0-4203 GCA_041479765.1 Bathyarchaeia archaeon
ACAGGGATCAGTAACAAAATCGAAAGAACTACGGGGAAAGAGCCCACAGCACCGTTTTGGGGTTGATAGAGGTATGCGCCAACCAATATGATGGCTGCAATGCAAAAATAAGCCCCGAGAGTTGCCAAAATCGCCTCTATTTTCAGTCTGCTTTGCCCCCGTCAAAGACTGCTCTTCATTTGATATAGGCAAAATTAAGTTTTTGCATTCTTCCATGAATGCATAACTGTTTTAAAACGAGAAGCTTCAGTATTCCTTTGGTTGAGATGGGACAGGAAAAAGGCTTCGAGTTTCTGGAGCACACGGCGGACGTCTATGTTGCTGCTTATGGAAAGGATTTGGCTGAAGCTTTCGAGAATGCTGCGCTCGCCATGTTTGAAACCATGACGGACACAAAGAGGGTAAGTACGGAAATCGAGGATCGCGTTGAAGTTGAGGCGGAGGACGAGCAAGCACTTCTGTACAGTTGGCTTGAAGCCTTGCTTGTCAAATTCGATGTCAATGGTGTTCTCTATTCCAAGTTCAATGTCCAAAGCTTGAGCATGTTAGAGAAACGATTTGTGCTTAAGGCGAGGATTTGGGGAGAGAGCTTCAAGCCTGAAAAGCATCTTCAGAAGGTTGGCGTGAAGGCAATTACGTATCATCGCATGGAAATCGTCAAGAAGCCAGATAAGGTCACGTTGAAGTTCATTCTAGACATCTGATGACTAGTGTTCCGTTCTGGCGGAAAACGCTTAAAACAGTCACCCTATGTGTAAGATTCTGCTTAGGGGCACGGTATCATAATGCATGTCACGAAACTTGAAGATCATCTCTCTCTGATTGACGTCCAGACAGCGGGAATCAAGAACTTCATTGCCAGCTACGTTTTGAAAGGCAAGAAAGTGGCGATGGTTGAAACTGGACCGACTTCATCAGTGCCTAACCTGCTTTCGGCTCTGAAGATTCTGGACGTGAGGCTGGATGATGTGGCGTATATTGCTGTTTCGCACATTCATCTTGACCATGGAGGGGGCGTCGGAACCCTGTTGAAGTATTTGCCTAATGCTAAGGTTATCGTTCATCCGAGAGGTGCGCCGCACTTGGCTAATCCGGAGAAGCTTTGGCAACAGTCGAAGGAAGTTCTCGGAAGCATAACCGAGTTGTACGGTGCGCCTGAACCAGTGCCTGAATCGAGGATTATCGCCACAACTGATGGCATGACGTTCGATGTCGGCAACAATGTTGAACTGAAGGCTGTTGAGACTCTTGGACACGCATCGCATCACTTAAGCTACAGTGAAACGCTGAGCCAAGGAGTCTTTCCTGGGGACGCAGCGGGAGTCTATCTGAATGAGATCAATGTGATTGTCCCAACGACACCTGCGCCTTTTCGTTTGGACATTGCATTAGCTTCGTTGGACAAGCTGATCGTTTTGAAACCTAAGGCTCTCTACTACAGCCACTTCGGCAAGGCTGCCAATGCTGAAGAGCATCTTCGAGCCTATGGTGAACAGCTCAAGCTTTGGGCAAGGATTGCGAAACAGGGCTTGGCCAACAGAGAGGATTTGACTACGATAAGTAATCGAATCCGCAAAGAAGATCCGGCTCTCCAGAAAGCATCTGAGTACGTCAGAGTTCATCCTGTCTTGGGTGAAACCGTGCTGAATGAGAGTGTTCAGGGTGTTGTTGGCTACGTTGAGAAGTTTGGCGATACCGGTTTCTGATTTTTTCTCTCGCCGCAGTCGCTGAAACGGTTTATATTCTGGCTTCCATCCTTTTGTGTTGTAGGTGCTCAAAATGGGCGAAGCAGAAGGTCGTGCTCCGATGGAAAAGGTTCCGCTTGAGAAGATGGATGATTACAGCTGGCGCATTCCCAAGTATAAATCAGGAATGCGTGTCAATGGAATGGTTTTTGCCGACAAGGATCTGTTGGGGAAGATGCAGACTGACCGAACCTTAGAGCAGTGTGTAAATGTCACATTCCTGCCGGGAATCTACAAGTACGCCATAACCTTGCCAGATGGACATGAAGGGTATGGTTTTCCCATCGGTGGTGTTGCGGCGACGGATTATGAGGAGGGCGTTATCAGTCCGGGTGGAGTAGGCTATGACATTAATTGTGGGGTTCGGCTGCTTACGACGAATCTTTCTGAGAAGGACATCAGACCGAAACTTGCTGAATTGACGAATGCTATTTTCGACAATGTTCCCTGTGGACTTGGCAGTCGCAGGCAGAGTTTCAAAGTGTCGCCCAGAGAATTGGACAACCTGGTCACAGAAGGGGTTCAGTGGATTATTGACAAGGGTCTCGGTTGGGCTGAGGATGCTGAGCACTGTGAAGAACGCGGATGCATGAAGAACGCAAACCCAGGCAAGGTTTCCTCGACTGCACGAAGCAGAGGTTCGGAACAGGTTGGCACATTAGGTTCAGGTAACCACTTCTTAGAGGTTCAAAGAGTTGACAGGATACTCGATTCGGCGAAGGCGAAGGTTTTCGGGATCGAGCACGAAGGACAAGTAACGGCCATGATTCATTGCGGTTCGAGGGGTTTTGGGCATCAAATATGTTCGGATTACCTGCGAGTGATGGAACGCGCGGTTCAAAAGTACAAGATTGCCTTGCCCGATCGGGAGCTTGCATGTGCGCCGGGAAAAAGCCAAGAGGCTGAAGATTATTATCAGGCGATGGCTTGTGCGGTTAACTATGCGTTTGTGAATCGTCAAGCGATTACGCACTGGGTGCGTCAGAGTTTTCAGCAGGTTTTCAGACAAGACCCAGAAAAGTTCGGCCTGAAGCTTGTCTATGATGTTGCGCATAACATTGCGAAGATTGAGGAGCATGAGGTTGATGGTGGCCAGAGGAAGAAGGTTTGGGTTCATAGGAAAGGTGCTACGCGTGCTTTTCCTCCTGGAAACGTGGAGGTTCCTCCTGATTATCGTGATGCCGGTCAGCCTGTGTTCATTCCGGGCAGTATGGGAACGAGTTCGTGGCTCTTGGTGGGGACTGAGCGGGCTATGCATTTGAGCTTCGGTTCGACGGCTCATGGTGCCGGGCGCATGATGAGTCGTACGGCAGCCAAGAGGAATTACCGGGGTGATGACATTAAGCGTGCTTTGGGGCAGCGTGGGATTGTGGTTCGTGCGGCGAGTTCGGTGGTTTTGGCTGAGGAGGCTGATCCGGCTTACAAGAACGTGGATGTCGTAGCTGAGGTGAGTGACAGGATTGGAATCGCGACGAAGGTTGCCAGGTTCACGCCGATTGCAGTGGTAAAAGGCTGAGAAGCGTGCTTAGGTCCTCCTTTGTCTCTTGAGCTTTTCTTCGACCTGTTTTCTTTTGATTTCCAGTTCTTCGGTTGAGCTTGCCTTGCGCAGTTGTTTCATGTACCATGTTCTTTCTCTTGCGTAATGAATGCTCAGCGCTATGCCCGTGAAGAGCAACGTAATGCCTATTGAAGTCAGAGTCAAGCCGAGCAAACTGTAGGGATCATGCAGTTCCGGGGTTATTTTATATGGGATTATGAGGAACCAGTCTGGATTCTGGATTGTGGTTACGGTTTCGAGTAGTCCGCCTATGAAGAATATTGATCCGATGGTGGCGAGGAAGTAGCCGACGGCTTCATTGTGTCGTGATTCTTCTGCTTTTTCGTGAAGGTGTTCGCTGAGAAGCATAAGGTTCACTGTTGGAGCATGAGGGCTGGTTTTGTATAAGGATTATCGAGGTTTTCGAACAGTCTTGCAAGGTTCGGAAGAGTGGACAGCAGGTTCAATGATGGCAAATGCCGTGAGCATGGTGCGCATCCATTGCTGAAACGAGCGAACGCTTGCTCTAAGAACCAGTTTCGACCGTTCTATAGATTCAGCGAATGACTCATTTGTCAGAACCTTCCTGGCCAGTTAGCTTTTTTAGCTTTGCTTGAGTTAGTCGTTTGAGATGCCGTTCAAAGAAGAATGCGGACTGTGCAAACGGGTCTTCTCGTACAGACGCCTTAGGAAGTGCTATAGATGTGGGCGCTTGTACTGCAGGGATTGCATGGTTCCAGACGTTTCAACTGGCGATCCGACAAGGTTGTTGTGCCTGAACTGTGCAAGGAGAACGGTTGCGCCTAGAACGGTTGACAAGTATGGCGGACTTGCACGGTACTTGAAGTTTCGTGGAGCTTTCACGAGTATGGTGAAGCTCAGTTTTGCGCGGATTGACGGAATCATTGGTGATGATCTTCC
>JBGOYR010000109.1:0-4144 GCA_041479765.1 Bathyarchaeia archaeon
AACCGTTGAAGATAACATCGTTGCGACCGTTGTGCACATCAGGAAAACAGATAGTTCTATTATGAACTTCATATAGACCACTCATGCTTCAATTCTTGAAGTCACTTATTAACCTATGCCCCGGAACACAATGTAGAAAGCTTTACAGATTCTATCCACCACTACAAAGGAGTCATCAAGCCCATCCAAAGCGATCGATCAGCATGTGAACAGTTATCAGCTTTTCGCGTGAAAAATCTTATTAGTGGTCGAAATCATCTAGAACAACATCTTTGAAAATTGAAGGTGAAAGATTGGCAAAGAAAGTCGGAATAGTCGCAGGAAGCATATCGCGTTTCGACAATCCACGGCATACTTTGCAGGAAGAGATGTGTGCAGAAGCTGTCAAGATGATTCTGGACGATGTGCCCGAGCTTGAGCTCGGGGACTTCATGAAGAAGGGCTACGCGTGCTGCTACTCATACTTCAGTGACATATTGGAGCAACAACAGTGCATGCACTGGATCATCAACGATTATCTTGGCCTCAGCGGCGTGCCTTCGTACCGTGTTGAATCTGGAGGAGCCACACCAATAGACGCTGTGATTAATGCTGCTTTGTGGGTGCGCTCTGGCATGTTTCCCGCTGTGCTCGTGGTTGGCTGGGAGAAGATGAATGAAATGCCTATTCAGAAAGTTAACGAGGCCATTGCTATTGCAGGCGACACAGACTGGGACTTCGTTTCAGGCTTCACTTACAATGCCTTCTACGCCACGATGGAGGCCAGAAGAATGCACGTATACGGCGACACAGAAGAAGACTTGGCGCAAGTAGCGGTTCTGAACCACAACAACTCCCTTGAAAACCCCTATGCCCAGTGGCCAGCCCAGAACGGCTTCAACAAGATCACCGTCGACGATGTCTACAAGTCGCGCTTGATCTCTTGGCCCTACAGGCTTTACGAGTGCGCCATGACAAGCGAAGGCGCCTCGGCATTGCTCTTGGCTAACGAAGAGCTGACCAAGAAGCTGACTGACAATCCCGTTTGGATTTCAGGTGTAGGCTTCGGCTCCGACACCATGAGGGCAGGAGACCGTCCGGACAACCCTGCTTGGAAAGGCTTGTACCCAGAAGACGAGAAGATCTGGCCAAAAACGGTGCCGAAACCAATGTCGCCCTACCCTGACCTTCTCAACTTTGGCGCGCTGAGAGTCTCCGCGAGAATGGCTTACAAAGACGCTGGAATCAAGAACCCACGAAAAGAAATCAGCTTCGTCGAAATCTTCGACCCCTACGCAGGAGTCGTCTTAGCAGGACTGGAAGACTTTGACTTCTGCAAGCGAGGCGAAGGCAAGAACATGGTCAGAGACGGCGTCATAGAACGCCATGGAGAGCTTCCATGTCAGCTAAGCGGGGCTTTAACAGCACAGGGACACGCTGTCGGCTCAACGTCAATCGCACAAGTAGTTGACAGTTACTGGCAGCTCGGCAATCAGATTGGCAAGAAATGGGGTGCACCTGGCAGACAGTTGAGCAAACCGAAGAAAGCATTCATTCATGGACACGGCGGCACTGGATGTCAAGCAGGCGCTGTGGTATTGGAGGTGTGAGAGACATGAAGCAACCTGGACCAGAGAAGATTCTGAAGGAGAAGAAGATCGACGAAAAATGGTGGCAGGACTGGGAACGCAAGGGTGGTTGGACACCTGAAGGCTGGAAGATCGTTGAAATGAATGATGGCCCCACGCTGAACGAATTGAAGCCAGAGAAATTTCTGATTGTGCACAGGCCGCACGGCAGCCTGTTCCATCACAGCTACGGTAAGGTCTCGCAGTTCTTCATGGGTCTGCTGGAAGGCAAACTGTACGGGACGAAATGCCCCAAATGCGGACTTGTGTACTGTCCACCGCGCGCTCACTGCTTCAACCCTGTGTGTAGGCTGGCCGAAACCAAGTGGGTTGAGCTTCCAACGAAGGGCGAAGTTCACTCCTATACTATCATGGTTATTGCCTGGCCTTCGATGGCACACCTACAACCTTTGGTCGGCGCAATGGTCAGAATCGACGGGACAAACACTTGCTTGCCCATGACTATGAGAGAAATCGACCCTGAAAAAGTGAACATCGGCCTCAAAGTCAACATCAACATCAGCAAGCAGCCCAAAGGCGACCTGCTAGATGTCTACGCCACACCAGCCGAAGAACCTGTAGCCCCCAAGAGAACGCCGGAAGAACTTAAGCGTTTCAGAGAAGACATGGACAAAACAAGGGCATGGGTCAAGAAGACCTTCGGCAAAACAGTATCTTAGATGGCTTCACAAAAAGCCACACCCCTTTTTTGACACATTTTTGCAAGCAGTTTTGTCAGAGAAAACGCGAGGAGATCAAAGGAAACTTAAATACTTGGTCAGACACATTTCCAATTTCTACATCAACGCGGCAAACTCAAGGAGACACCGACTTGAACGGCAAACCACTAGTCTCGATAGTTTCAGCAGGTCTATCCAAGTTCGGAAAGCTAGATGGACTTTATGCTCGTGAAATCTTTGCGCAAGCTGCAAAGGAGGCGTTTGACCGGTGTCCAAAGCTTGACCCTAAGAAGGATATCAAAGCCCTGTACGTTGGGCATATGGGTGAGTCTTATGAGCATCAGGGACATACGGGCGCCACGATGGCTGATTGGGCGGGTTTGCTGCCTATTCCTGCCACGAGGACAGAGGCTGCGTGTGCTTCTTCAGGTGCAGCGTTGCGGGTGGCTGTTCAGGCAGTGATGTCGGGGCTATCGGATGTTGTTATGGTGGGTGGCGTTGAGAAAATGACCCACCGGAGCACGGCAGACGTCACAGAGTATTTGGCGATGGCGTCGGATTTTCCGTTCGAGCAGTGGCAGGGCATGACTTTTCCAGGCCTGTACGCGTTGATGGCAACGGCACACATGCACGCCTACGGCACGACGGAAAGGCAGCTGGCCTCGGTTGCCGTCAAAAACCACTATCACGGGAGCATGAACCCCAAGGCGCAAATCCAAAAAGAAATCACGCTTGAAATGGCATTAGGATCGCGGATGGTTGCATGGCCACTGAAGCTTTATGATTGCTCGCTGATAACGGATGGGGCAAGCTGTTTGATATTGACTAGGCCCGAGTTGGCCAAGAGGTTCACGGACATGCCTGTTCACATTATTGGCAGTGGCCAAGCAAGCGACACTATAGGTCTTTACGAGAGAGAAAGCTTCACTTCGCTTGCTGCGGCCAAAACTGCGGCCAAGCAGGCTTACGAGATGGCGGGGATTGGACCTGAAGATGTTGATGTTGCCGAGGTTCACGATTGCTTCACTATCGCGGAGATAATTGCCTACGAGGATCTGGGCTTCTGCAAGTCCGGAGAAGGAGGACATATCGTTGAAAATGGTGAAACCAGGCTTGGAGGGAGAATTCCGGTGAACACGAGCGGCGGTTTGAAGAGCAAGGGGCATCCGGTAGGCGCGACAGGAACCGGACAAGCCTATGAGATGTACTTGCAGTTGACTGGGCAAGCAGAGCGGCGACAGGTCAAGGACGCTAACACCGGTCTAACGCATAACGTTGGAGGTTCAGGAGCCACTGCCACGGTGCATGTTTACAGGAGAGGCTAAAATGAGTGAAGCCGGACCGTTTACGATAGAACAACTGTGCAAGTGGATGAGTCAAGGAAAGCTGATGGGCGGAAAATGTCGAAAGTGCGGAAAAGTGCACTTTCCACCAAGACCATTGTGTGACGACTGCTTTTCAAAAGACTTTGAGTGGATTGAAATTCCAACAAAAGGCAAGCTGTTGACATACACGATCATCCATGTAGCTCCTGCTCAGTTCCAGTCGATGGCTCCCTACGCCATGGGCATAATACAGCTTGAGAACGGCCTAAAGATCCCCGGAATGATAAAGGACGTGCAGCTTGACCAGATAAAGATAGGAATGCCGCTTGAAATAGCGTTCGAAGCTTGTTCACAGACCCAAACATGGCCACAATGGCCACGATACTACTTCAAGCCGCTGTGAATTTCCGTAATACCTTGGCCTTTTTTCATTTTCTTTTTCTGTAGATAGCAAGTTGTTCCCTCTCGTCGTATCTAACGAACTCAAAGCCGGTTTGGATAAGGTCGTCTTCTTCTGTCAACGTCTTTGCAT
>JBGOYR010000110.1:0-4117 GCA_041479765.1 Bathyarchaeia archaeon
CGAAGTTAAGGTCCGGTCCATATTCTCCACCATAGATCACTGGCACGACGAATCGTCGGCCCTCTTTTTCCATGATTGTCCTTTCCAAGTTCTCTTCAACGTCTTTTGTTCGGAACACTAGCTGTTCATAGGTGATCTTCAGGGAGTCATAGCAGATCAACAATGATCTGTAAGTGGGTACAATCTCTTCAACCTGAATCTGAGCCAAACTAATGGCTTCAGCTAAGTCAGTAACTCTGCAATTTGCTTCCAAATCTATCGTATCGCCAAACTCGATCAGCAAAGCAGAGTCGCCGAAGGGCAGGTATCGTGCGGGCTTTAGTCTAGGTTTCATGGAAAAGACGTGCCCCAATCAGAGGAAGCTGCCCACCGATTTTACTTCTATACCTGCTCGCGTCAATCCCTTGTGCAACGCTTCAGCCAGCTTCACTGCCGCGGGATTGTCGCCATGCACACAAACCGTTTGTATCTCGCCCAGGCTCACAGATTCACCATTAAGAGCAAGTACTGCTCCTTCCGTGACCATTCTGATGGTTCTTCCAACGACCTTGCGTGTGTCATGAATAGTCGCACTTAGCTTTTTCCTTGGAACCAGGCTTCCGTCAGGATTGTATGCTCTATCCGCAAAAAACTCGTGTGCCACTCTTATTCTGGCTTTGGCAGCGGCTTTGGCAAGTGCCGAGTTGGGCGGCGCAAAGATTATCAAACTAGAGTCAAGCGTTTTCACAGCGTCAACTATCGTCTCAGAGGTTCTCTCGTCTTCTGCGGCCATGTTATAGAGGGCTCCGTGAGGTTTCACATGTTGAAGCTTGACTCCAAATGCTCTAGCGAACCCTTGGAGCACGCTCACTTGGTATAGGGTATAGTTCTTCAGTTCATCTGGGGCAAGCCGCATTTCTCTTCGACCGAAACCCATGAGGTCCGGAAAACTGGGATGCGCGCCAACAGCAACATTGAGCTTTTTTCCCAAGCCAATTGTCTGAGCGATTGTCACAGGGTCGCCTCCGTGAAAGCCACATGCTATGTTTGCTGAAGTTATATGGGGCATTACCTTCTGGTCATTTCCGATCTTGAATGCGCCGTAGCTTTCGCCTAGGTCGCAGTTAATGTCGATTTGGGGTTTCAACTTGATCTTCCGGCAGGAATGGCTACACTAGGTTAAAATGTATTCTCTCATATCTTCAACAGTAGCAGATGGAACTGGCAAGTCTTTCATGGTAAATAGGCCTGCGGAAGCGTTAATTGCTCTGGGTATTGAGTTCACGGCCATTGCTATTGTGCCTATGTCACCGTGCACACAGGGGGATATTCTTTGGTTTATGGGGGGCACTCCTTTGATGGTTATTGCGTCGTATTCTTCTTCTGCGCCTATGTATGCTTGAAAGTCCAGAAGGATGGCTTCCTTTGCTTTCAGGAATCCTCTTGCTTTCTGTCTCAAACCAGCGACATTTCCTGCCTTGACCTTTATGTCGTTGCTTTCCACATCTTTCTTCGCCACCACTGGCTCTACTGGTTCCGTCGCTATCTTGTGGAGCTTCCATTTCAGGGAATCTGCAATCATCGCAATGGATTGTTCAAGTCCAACGTGACCGGTGATCTCTTTCTTCTCCATTTTTCGAATGAATTCTTTGACTGTTAGGCCTGCGCCCACCTTCTTCTGGAACGGCACCCGTCTCGTGCCAGCATTCATGACTCTTGCTGCTTCGATTCTCTCTATTTTCTGGCAAGGCGCAGTTAACGTTATCACGAGTGTGTCCATAAGAAAGCCCGGGTTTATGCCAGTGCCCAAGACAGTAACATCATGTTTTTTTGCAAGCGTGTCAAGCTTTCTTGCGAGTCTTGGTTCAGTGGTGTAAGGGTATGAAAGCTCTTCGCATGTGGATATGACATTAACACCATGCTTGATGATGGAGGTTATCTGTCTGTAAGTATCACTGAGGAAGGAAGAGGTTGCATGAATAGCCACGTCTGCATTGTTCTTTGAAAGCAAAGCATCTACGTCGTTTGAAACTCGTATTCCTGTTCTTCTTTCGAGTCCTAAGACTTCGCCCAAGTCCTTGCCTACCTTGCCTTTGGCTACGTCAATTGCGCCAACTATCTCGACCCCTTTCTTCTCCAACAGGAACTTCGCAAACATACTGCCGACTGCACCTACTCCGTACAGAACGATCTTCACGCTTTTCATTCTAGGCATTCTCCAGAGTCACCACCTATCGCGCAATAACCGTATAAAATTATGCTTGGAGCACCACTTGCCTGATTGATTGACCAAAAACTTTACATTTGTAAACGTTTATATCCGTGAAAAACCCCAAAACTAGAGAGGACCTAGAGCTTGACCGCCACCCCAACCATGGACGCCAAAGAGGTTCTTGGAAAGCTTTTGGACGCTGAAAAACTCAAATATTGCTTTGAATGTGGTATTTGCACTTCCAGCTGCCCAATGGCAGAGCTCCTTGGAAACCACTACAACCCACGAGGGCTCCTTGGAAAGATGCTTCTTGATCCGGAAAACGCCTTGGCCTCCAATGAGCTCTGGTTCTGCGCTTGGTGCTATCGCTGCAACAAGCATTGTCCGCAATCTCTAAGATTGCCTGAGGTATTTCTTGCCATGCGAAGAGCCGCTAAGGAACACGGGCACACATCATCTTTTGAAAAGGCCCTTCAGGAAATTGTTGAAAAGGTGCCTCTTCCGCTTGTGACAACAATGGTGTGTTTTCATCCGGAACGCGCGGAACTAGACAGGGAGAGAGTTTTGGAAAGAGTCGAAGAGGTTTACAAAGAGCATTTGAAGAAGGAGAGGGCAAGAAGAGCACAGGAAGTCTCTGAAGAAAAGATCGCGATAATTGGTTCTGGGCCTGCAGGGTTAACGGTGGCATATGAATTAAACATGAAAGGATACGGAGTTACTATTTTCGAAGCCCTTTCGGAACCGGGTGGGATGCTGAGAAAATGCATACCGCCAAGTCGATTGCCAAAGGAGATCTTGGCTAAAGAGGTTCAGTTTCTAAGAGATTTAGGAGTCGAAATAAGAACTGGGATCAGAGTTGGCGAGGATCTGAAACTGAGTGACTTGTGGAGAGAAGGTTACAAGGCTATTTTTGTTGGCTCAGGTGCTCATAAGTGTCAGGAGATAAGGATTGAAGGTGGAGATCTGAACGGAGTTATTCACGCTCTTGGCTTTTTGTGGGAAGCTAATTCCGGGGAAAAGGTGAACGTTGGAAAGAAGGTCATCGTGATCGGCGGCGGAAACGTGGCTGTAGATGCCGCAAGAACCGCTCGAAGACTTGGAGCAACCGAAGCAACAATATTGTATCGCAGATCAAAAGAAGAAATGCCTGCTATTCCATGGGAGGTCAAAGAAGCAGAAGACGAAGGCGTAAACATCGAACTGCTGGTTGCGCCTAGAAAGGTTCTCGGTACAAATGGGCAGGTTTCCGGTATTGAGTGCGTTCGCATGCAGTTGGGAGAGCCGGATGAGACTGGCAGAAGAAGGCCGGTTCCGATAGAAGGTTCAGAGTTTACACGAGAAGCGGATATGATCATTTTTGCAACGGGTGAAAGCCCAGACTTGGGTTTCTTGCCCAAAGAGGTCGGGCTGAATGATGATGGGACGCTTTGGGTTAACCCTATAACGATGGAGACAAGCCTTCCGGGCGTTTTCGGAGGTGGCGATGCAGTTACAGGACCAGCGACAGTCATTGAAGCGATTCGTGCTGGAAAATGTGCTGCAGAATCGATTCGGAACTACTTGAAATCGTCGAGGAGCTGACAAAATGGCTGAGAAGAAAGAGCCCGAGCCCAAAGAGTCGCCAGAACAAGTTCGGATCGGAGTCTACGTTTGCCAGTGCGGTTTGAACATTGCTGGTTCTGTGAACTGTGAGGAAGTCGCAAAGTATGCTGCTACACTCCCACACGTTGTTTTGGCGCAGGACAACCGATACACCTGTTCAGACCAAGGACAGGAAGGAATTAGGAAAGACATCAAGGAACACAAGCTCAACCGTGTGGTTGTTGCATCATGTTCACCACGTCTGCATGAAACCACGTTCAGGAAAGCATGCGAGGACGCTGGGTTAAACAAGTATCTCTTTGAAATGGCTAACATCCGTGAACA
>JBGOYR010000111.1:0-4116 GCA_041479765.1 Bathyarchaeia archaeon
CAGCTCGTCAACAAGACCCAGATTCACGAGCTTCTCGATTTCGTGGGGTTTCAGCTCCAGAAGCTTCAGTGCCGTGCACCCGCTTGTACACTTGATGCACTGAAAACAGTTGACCAAATCTCTTCCGCGAAGCTTGTTGAGTATCTTTTGTCGCGATTCAAGGTTGGGCTTAGCCATCGACATTAAGTCTGTTATGCTCAAGTCAGCTTCCTCCGGCGGCTTCAGCTTCCGCGTACGCTGCTTGCACCTGAGCCAAAACCTGCTTGCTGCCATACTGCTGAATCTTGATCGCGTGCGTCGGACAAGCTGCACTGCACAAACCGCAGCCTTGGCACATGGCTTCTATGACTTCAGCTCTGAGTGCTTCGCCTTCCTTCTTCATCTCAATCGCCACAAACGGACAGAGCGACTCGCAAACTCGACAACCACTACACAGGTCCTTGTCCACAACCGCCTTCAACGGTTCAAGCTCGATCTCACCCTTCGACAGAAGATCAACAACCTTCGCAGCAGCACCGCTTGCCTGAGCCACAGTGTCCGGAATGTCCTTAGGTCCTTGACAAGCACCAGCAAGGAAAACGCCCGCTGTGGAACTTTCAAGAGGCCGCAGCTTGGGATGAGCCTCCAACAGGAACCCGTCAGCACTTCTTGAAGCGTGAAACAACTCGTTGATTCTGGCAAGGTCGGCACTGGGTACGAGCCCATTCGCTAGCACCACGAGGTCGGCGTGCATCTCCAACAGCTTGTTGGTTCCCCTCTCGTAAACATCAAAGTAGAGTGAACCATCGGCCGTGCTTCGAATGTCAGAAGGTATGCCTCCTACGAAGTTGATGTCTAAGTCTCTGGCTCGCCTGTAGAACTCCTCGTACCCTTTGCCGAAAGCCCTTAGATCGTTGTAGCAAACGTAGATGTTCACGTCCTCGCCCATTTTCTCGCGGACAAGAATCGCCTGCTTCAAAGACACCATACACCCAACACGACAGCAAAACTCGTGAAAACGCTTGTCCCGCGAACCCACACACTGAACGAAAACGACTGACTTGGGCGGCTGCCCACTTTTCGGTGAAAGAATCTTGCCTCCGTTCGGACCTGACGCGTCAGAGATTCTTTCGAACTCGATGTTCGAAATGACGTTCGGAAAGCGTCCATAACCGAATTCAGCCATCTTCGAAGCGTCGAAGACCTCTGAACCCACAGCTAGAACAATCCCGCCCACCTTGAATTTGACTGTTTCAGGTTTCTGTTCGAAAACTATGGCTTTAGCTTCACACGCCTGCAAGCATTTGCCGCACACATCCTTCTTCCTGGTTTTCAGCCTAAGGCAGCAGTTGGGGTCTATCATAGCTACTCTGGGCACGGCATGTGAAGAGTGAATGGATATTGCACGGGTCTGACTCATGTTCTCGTTGAACCTGTCTGGAACCTTCACGGGACAGACTTTGACGCACAATTCACACCCTACGCATCTTTCTTCATCCACGTATCGAGGTTTCTTCAAAACAGAAACCACGTAGTTTCCAACAAACCCCTCCGCGCCCGTGACTTCACTATTAGTAAACAGGGTAATGTTTGGATGCTTGCCCACATCAACCATCTTTGGCGTGAGAATGCATGCGCTACAATCAAGCGTCGGAAAGGTCTTGTCCAGTTGTGCCATCCGACCGCCGATGCTGGGTGCCTTCTCAACGAGATAGACTTTGAAACCTGCGTCGGCCAGATCAAGCGATGCCTGAATGCCCGCAATTCCTCCACCGACAACTAGGGCGTTTTTCTCGACGCTGACCTTGTGCTTCTCTAGCGGCTCGAGTAGCTGCGCACGTGCCACGCCCATTCTCACGAGAGCCTTGGCTTTTTCTGTAGCCTTCTTGGGTTCGTGAACATGAGGCCATGAAACGTGTTCGCGTAGGTTAACGATCTCAACAAGATAGGGGTTCAGGCCAGCCTCAGCGACTGCCTTGCGGAAGGTTTCTTCATGCATCCTAGGCGAGCAAGTTGCGATGACTACTCTGTCAAGCTTATGGGCTTTGATGTCATCTTGGATCATGCGTTGCCCCGGGTCAGAACACATGTACGTATAATGCCTCGTCACCACAACATCTGGCAAGCTCTTCGCGTATTCCGCGACTTCTTCAACGTCTACCGTACCAGCAATGTTAAAACCACAGTGACAGACGTAGACGCCTATATTGCTCATACAGAGCAACCACACGCGATCTTGGTTAGAATAGCCTTTGGGCTGAGCCCAGCTATTATTCTTTATGCGTAAGAACATGAAATCACAACGTACAGGTCACTGACGCGGTTAGATCGCACGTGTATTCAATCATCTTAAATACGAGACTGAGGAACTAAAAACTTGGTGAAAGATTTGAACCTGTTTCTGTTTCTACTGGTTTGGCTCTTCGTCTGGTACATTCCAATCCCACCGAAGAAGTTCAAGCTGAAGTCTATTCCGCGAATTGTCTCACTTTTGATGGGTTTGCTTCTCTTCCTCATAATCCAAGCATTTCAAACTCCTTTCAGCATCTTCATCTACTTGCTTATCTTCCTGAGATCGTTCATCGCACTAATCGAGTTTTCCTTCTCACTAAAGACTGAACGGCTAGGCGAATCCCCCCGATATGTCTACAGAACAAACAATTTTCGGCTGAAGGCATCCTTCAAAACTCAAAGAAAAGCTGCAGCAGTTCTCTTTTTCATATATCTTCTTTCGGCAACCATAATTATAGGCTTCGGACAAGTTCAGCGAGTAACAAATGCGTCCTACTTCAACAGCTTCATACAGTCGGGCTCGGGCCTGCCTTTCAACACAACCATTCCAGATAACAGGGTGCGTTTAGTCACGCAGGAACTTGCTGTGTCCATTGCGAGAAGACACATGTCTGAATTTGGAAGTAACATGCGAGTCTTGGATTGCCATGTGACAGTAACGCCTGAAAGAAAGCTTGTCTGGATAGCAGCCATAGCTTCAACCAACATTATTGCAGAGAACTATGTCAAAGGCTTCGTGATAATAAACGCAACCGACCCCACTGCAATTCCAACTGTAGTGCGGCGCGAATTCACGGTCGGAGAAGGCCTTTGGTGGGACCACAACATCCCATTCCGCCAGTACATGCAAGACATTACGAAAAGCTATGGCATTGCCTACGCTACATGGGACTCAACCAAAGAAGATTTTGCGTATGTTTTAACCCGCTACAATGTTGGATTCGACCTCGTCAGAAGATATGAAGCTCCCATCGCATACGATCACCAAGGCAATATTGAGTATGAAGTAAAGACGAGGCTCGACGCTCCACTTTGGATTACACAAGTATACGATGAAGACTGGTTAGAAGGCATGATAAACGAAATGGGATGCTTCCGAAGAGAGAACAGCTTTGACTACTGGGCTGGTGGATTCCTTTGGGTGATTCCACCTAGCCGCGACCGCTTCCAAATGACCGAAGACACGCGGTACGTTGTTGATCCAGAAACAGGAGACGTGGTTGCGCTCATTTGCGTTAACCCGGTCGGAAACCAGAGAACATTAGCAGGCGTTTTCAAAGCCACACGAAATGGCATATTCTTCTATGATTTCAAGTCTGCCAACTACTTTTCAGGAAGAACCGCAGAAGACTTGGTCGAAGGAAGACTTCCCAAACCAGCAACAGGCAATTACTATGCAACCATGCCCCTACTCTACCCAGTCGAAGCATCCTCAGGAAATTCCAGGCTTGCCTGGTACGTACCTATTTACTGGTATGAGCTGAGCGGAGAAGCTGACGAGACCATATACTTGGCCGGATTTGCCATAGTAGACGCTTCAGACGCCAACAAGATAGCGTTGACGATCAATGAAGAAGGATTAACAAGCGAACAACTCGTGCGAAAAACTCGATTGGATTTCGTGCAACTTTTCGGCGTAACGACGAACATTGAACTCAATTCAACCGTTCTGAGCAAATACGAGTATGTTGAAGACGGCACAACCCACATAGTTCTGCATATGAATAACAATACTTATCCTTGGGTAGAAACGACGCCGAAAGACGTGGCAACTGTCCAATGGAATGAACTACTGGCCACGCAGCCAGCGCAAAACGTGACCGCGCACGTTGAAAAACGCGCAGA
>JBGOYR010000112.1:0-4043 GCA_041479765.1 Bathyarchaeia archaeon
GCAGGAACAGGACAGAAAACAGAAAAAAGAGGGGAGCTTGCTGTTAGAGCGGTACAAATGCGCTTCTGGAATGGCGGGTCCGCCGGGAATTGAACCCGGGACCACCGGATTTCCTTGCTTCGCTTTCAGCTTAAAAGTCCGGTGCTCTGTCCTGACTGAGCTACGGACCCTTGCGGGTTTTCGCTTCTACAGAATTGATGAAGATGTTCTTTAGTATTTCGATTCCCGCGACAAAAAGAAAAAGGTTTAAGCGATTGTTTGGACTTTCAGGAGGCCGGTTATGAAGTTCTTGATCTTGTCGTTTGCACACATGATGGTTTCGATTGTTTTTACACCTTTGTCGGTGAGTTTGTAGACGCGTTTACGTTCGTTCCACGTGCCTTCGATTAGGCTGTTTCTTTCGAGTGAGTATAGGAGTGAGTAGACGGTGCCTGAGCTTACGAGGAGGTGGAATTTGTTGTGGATGAAGGATATGACGTCGTATCCGCTTAGGGGTCCGTCCCGGAGTTCGGCGAGGATGATTATGTCCATGAAGTTCTTGATTATTCTTTCATGCATTTTTTTGAGGATTTTGCCTTCCAACCTGTCACCGCCAACGATGATTGTGAGTGCCGTCATGTTTGTTCACGTTGTAACGTTCTTTGTTGGATATAGATATATAAGAATTATTCTAATTCGGAATAAGAAGTAGAAACAGAATCGGCAAAGTATAGACAGCCAGCGTCAACGGTCGCTGAGACTCAGGCTTCGAGACGACGTAATTCACTCTTAGTGCCGTCTGGTGATGTTGCGGCTTTTAGTGCTATAGTGTGACTCTAGGTTTGGCGTTTTTAAAAGGTTTGTTCTTTATTCTGAACATGGAGGTAGCTGTTTCTATCACCCAGCGATATATGTGCATGTTAACAAATGTTATCGGCTTCTTGCGTCGTAGGGTGTGGTGCGGTGCTAAAGATTGATTTCGTGGAAACATTCGCTGAGGAGATTGAACGAGGAATTCGAGATTGCAAAGAAGAAGAAGCAAGCCTTGGACAATCTGCTGAGCACAAGCAGAATATCACAGCCCACATACGACGCTTTCAGCAAGGAAATAGACGAGGCTATCACTGATATCGAGAGGCAGCAGCAGGCGTTGCATGAGAAGATGGCGACGAAGACAGAGGAGCTTGAAGGACAGATCAGGACGTTGGAGATGCTTTTGGCTAACTTTGAGATACAGCATGTGACAGGCGAAGTGGATGAGGAGGTGTATCAGCACCAGGTTGATCTTCTTTCACTCGGACTCGAGAATTCAAGGAATGAGCTTGACACAGTCAAAGAAGCCATCAGTCAACTTTCAAGCGGCAACATAACGCTGGAGCAAGAGATCAGAATAGAGCCACCTGAACCAGTCCAGATTTCCAAAACTGAAGTCGAGATCGTGGAAACTCCGGTTTCAAACGTCAAAGAGAAGCTGCCTGAGCCGCCGATAGAGCCCATAGAAGCCCACACGGAAGAGTCGCAGCCAGCAGAAGCGCAGATCGAAGACGAAGAGAAACACGAAACATAAGCTAAACATCACTCTTCTCCTTTTTCTTTTTCAGCACATATCCACAGATTTTTATGCAGCATAAACCTGTTATCTTCGTTCCGTGAGCGAGAACCATGTCTGAGAAGACTGTCATCGTGTTCCATGAGAAGATGAAACAATACGATTTGGGCGAGGGACATCCGTTCAGGGGAGACAGGTTTGCCAACGCCATGAAATTCTTTGAAAACCAAGGCTTATTCAATCTACCAAACGTCGTTCGCGTAGAGCCTCAGCCTACATCCCGAGAGGACCTTCTAAGAGCGCATGATGAGAAGTATTTGGATTTGATTTTTCGCTTGGCTGAAGCGAATAAGTCATATGATGTAGAGACGCCTGTGTCCAAACAGATTTTGGAGGCGGCTATGCTGATTGCTGGCAGTGCTGTGGAATGTGGCAAACAGGTGCTTGAGGGGAAAGCCAAGCGGGCGGTTGCGGTTGGCGGTGGTTATCATCACGCTGGCAGAAGCTACGGTGGTGGATTCTGCCTCTTCAATGATATTGCGGTTCTGATAGAGTTTCTGAGAGCCAAATTCGGCCTGAAACGGTTTCTGGTACTGGACCATGATGTTCATGCTGGAAATGGGACGAGTGACATCTACTATCGAGACCCAAGCGTGTTGTTCATTTCGCTGCATCAGGATCCACGTACGCTTTATCCGGGTACTGGTTTTGTTCACCAGATTGGCGAAGGCGAAGGGGAGGGATATAATGTTAATGTGCCTTTACCTGCTGGCACGAGTGACGATACTTATCTTTACGCTTTGAATGAGGTTTTTGTGCCTTTGGCAGAAGAGTTCAAACCTGAAATCATAGTCTCGAATGGCGGGAGTGACCCGCATTTTGCAGATTCGCTTGGCAATCTGGCATTGACGACGAGAGGATTCTTCAGCCTGTCTTGTCTGGTTAAGGAGACGGCTGAACGGGTCTGCGGCGGAAGGTACGTATTGCTGTGCGGGAGTGGGTACAATCCGAAGGTTTTGCCTGTTTGCTGGTACGCGCTTGTTGCTGGGGCGGCTGGCTTGAAGAAAATCAAGGTTCAAGAGCCTTATGAGACCTCAGTCGAACCTCCACACTGCCGCAGAACGGTTGAAAAGACAGTTGACGAACTGAAACGACTGTTGAGAAAGCACTGGTCATGCTTCGGCGGCTTCGGCATGGACACCATGCCATAATGCAAGGATCAGCAAAAACGGAAGATGCTGTCTCTCGCTTCGTTGGAGAACTGTGCGGCAGTCCTATGCTCTTTGTGGTCTTGGTCTCTTGCCATTTCTCTTGTCTTGCGGGTTTTAGGATTTATAAGTTGGTCACTGTCAATCTGGAGTATTGAACTGAGGCGCGTGGTTTACGTGGAGGAAATCGAGAGAGTTCGTGAGCTATTCCCGATAACCAAGAACAAGGTGTTCTTGAATCATGCAGCGAGTTCGCCGCTTCCGGGGCCTGTTGCGGAAGCTATACACAAGTGCATTGATAACGTGTCGAATTTTGGTCCTTATCACGAGGATTTGACTGAACTGGGAAAGGATTGGTTTGCCAGGTTGGTGAATGCAGATGTTAGTGAGGTTGCGCTGGTTGAAAACACTTCCGTGGGCATGAACATAGCTGCGAACGTGCTTCGTGCCCCGCGTGGTTCGAAGGTGGTGACTACGGATTTAGAGTACCCCACGGTGGTTTATCCCTTCCTTCGCAAAAGCTTGGGCTACAGAGTTCATTACGTGAAGAACGTGGATGGGAAGATCAGGCTTGAAGATGTTGAGAAGGCGGTTGACGACGAGACTGTTGCTGTGGCCATAAGTCAGGTTGAGTATGCTAACGGGTTCCGTTTTGACCTCAAGCCTATAAGCGAAATAGCTCATGAGCATGGTGCTTACCTGATTGTTGATGCGATTCAGGCGTGCGGCGCGATTCCAGTGGACGTGAAGAGAGATAATGTTGACTTTCTGGCTACAGCGTGTTACAAGTGGCTTCTGAGCCCTCCGGGTGCAGGTTTCCTCTACGTGAAAAGGGAGCTTGTCGAGCGGTTTGAGCCGCCTATGGTTGGCTGGGCAAGCGTGAAACAGGAAATATTCAACACCACCGAATTCTGGGACATATGGCAAATGCCCTACTCAGACACAGCTTCACGGTTCGAAGTCGGCTCGTCCAGCGTAATCAGCTTCATAGGCGCAAGAGAAGCCATCAAACTCCTACTCAACACAGGAACCGAAAACATTGAAAAAAGAATACTCAAGTTGACAGATTACCTCATAGACTCGCTAGCAGATTCGGGGTTCAAGCTTCAAACGCCTTTAGAACCGCAACACCGCTCGGGCATAATTAACTTCAAAGTCGCAAATCCCAAAGAAACAGCCGACAAACTAGCCAAAAAAGGCATAATCGTCTCGCCGAGAGCCAACGGCATAAGAGTCTCACCACACTTCTACAACACAGAAGAAGAAATCGACAGACTAGTCCAAGAAGTCAAGAAAAGCGAAGGATA
>JBGOYR010000113.1:0-4017 GCA_041479765.1 Bathyarchaeia archaeon
GTATATTGGTTTCTTGCCAGAACCACGGAGTACCCTTGAGTGCCATAATGAGCGGCACGGCAATGATCGTTGCGACCACAGCTTGGACTATCCTGATGGCAGGATATAGGAAGGGGCTTAGTACGAAAGCAACACGCACAGCATCAAGTGGCATACCGAAAATTCCTTCATAAACTGCGGGTGTTGCAAAGGCAAGCGATCCCCACATATTATCAACTTGATTACCTACGAAAGCCAGCAAAAAGCACAGAGGGACAGTTCCAAAAGTAGCTAGTTGCTTTGTAAGCTTTGCACATGGTAAGATAAGCAACAACGCAATGATCTTGTCCCACAACACGGCTATTCCTACGTATAGGTTCTCAGAAAGGGGCTGAACAGGGGGCGTGAACAAGAAGGCAACGATGAGAAGGCCGAATACGAGAAAACCAGCTTTCCATTTTCTATAGAATACCAGCCCCGTTACAAGAGCGTTCAGAGGCGGAGACAGCAGAAACGGCAGACCGTAAGGGCTCATGTTTCCTGGAGGCAAAGTCCACGCAACAGCAACGCCCAGCAGAGATGCTAACGCACCTAAGTAAGGGCCAAGAATAAGTCCGAATACGGAGGCGATTAAAGCTTCCAAGTTTATCTTGATTCCAGCGACGATTGGAACATAGGGAGTTATCGTCGAAAGAACATAATACAAGGCTGCAAACACTGACATTAGAGCGACATTGAGCGCAGATATTTTCATCGTTCTAGTCCCCTTGTGTAATCTGTTCCATAGCTGTGTAATCTTTTACACAACACAAATAAAACTTTCCACACAAAGATATGCATGTGAGCACACTTGTTGCATCCACTTGAGAAAGCAAAACACATCTCAAACTGCCTAGAGCTAGCCATTCTTTTCGAGATCAGTGCCGACAAACCTGGAAACGTGAATCTAGTTGTCGGCTTTGAAGGTACACGTTACGAGCATTTCTTGGCTTCCGCCGTTGCCGCCGCACCTTCTTTTGAACATGCTGCGAAGCAGGGGATTGCGTTTTCTTGCGGAGAGATTGGCGTTCGCGATGTTGGTCTGGGCCGAATAATAGAGCGTTGTGTGGCAAGTATTGATGTTTGGCAACATGGTGGCAATACCTTGCTTGGCACCGTGATCTTGCTTTCGCCTCTTGCGGTCGCTGCAGGAATGACTCCCATGGAAGAAGGGTGTGTTTTCGATATTCCTAAGCTGAGGAAGAACCTGAAACTCGTTGTGGAGTCAACAACCGCGGAGGACGCAGTTGACGTTTACAAGGCTATAGGAATCGCCAAGCCCAGTGGTTTGAATAAGGCTTCAGAGCTTGACGTTAATGATCCTAACTCGATAGATAGGATATTGAAGGAGAGCATTTCGCTCTATCAAGTCTTCAGGATTGCTTCAGGATGGGATAGGGTGTGTTCTGAATGGGTTGAGAACTATCCGATAACTTTCGACGTTGCCCATCCCTATCTGATGAAAAACATCAGCGGGACCAAGGACTTGAATGTGGCTGTGACTCACACGTTCTTGAAGGTTCTTGCAGAATATCCTGACACATTCATAGCCAGAAAGGTCAGTATCGAGAAAACCCAAGGGGTTTCGTTGAAGGCAAAAGAGATTCTGGAGCTTGGGGGACTCGCAACACTGGAAGGCAGGGAGAAGCTTCATGAGTTTGACGCGGAACTGAGAGGGTCGGGCAATCTCTTGAATCCTGGTACGACTGCTGACATTGTTGCGGCGGCTTTGGCTTTGTGTGTTCTTGGTGGGTATAGACCTTAGCTTCTTATTTTTCGACCCATCTTCGGTAGAGAAGGACGCCGACTGCATACAGGACGACGGCTGTAACTGAAAGAGTAGTTATTGGCGCGAGCAGGTCGGTTATGGTGGCGTTCCGTATCATTATGTCTCTTAGGGCTTGAGCTGCGTAGGTCATGGGTATGAAGCGCCCGATCTGTTGAAGGTAGGTTGGCAGGTAGTCTATTGGGAAGTACATTCCCGTGAAGAACTGGAGCACTATGGCCATGGTGGTCGCTGCGTTTGAAGCTTCTTGTGGCGCTCTACCAACGCACGAGATTATCAGGCCTATGGCTATTCCGTTTATCGAGCCTAAGAAGAATATTGGCAGCAGCAACGGAACATTCCAATTCAACTTCGGGCCAAGCAAAACCGCTGCCAAGACTCCCATGATAAAAATCGATATAGCTGTCTGGAAAAGAGCTGCAAGCGTTTTGCCGAAAAGCACGTTCAGCGGTCGAGTGGGTGAGGCTCTGATTTTCTTGAGCGTGCCTTTCTCTCTTTCGAACACAATGGCGCCCGTGGCGACAACCATACTGGAAAACAGAAGCGGGTACGTTAGCATTCCCGGAACGATATTCTCCTTGTAACCGATTTTCTCATGCATGACCGCCTGTTCTTCAGTTACGAAAACCGGTTCAACGTAAGTTGCATTGTATGCTGTGTGGTAATATCCTTTGTAGTACTCTGTGAGAAAGGTCTTGACGCCATCTCTGACAAGGCGAGCTACGTCTGGGTTGGTTTCGTCGATTGCCATCATTACATGAGCTGGCATGGTCATCGTCAGGTTGAGCGTGAAATTCTTGGGAATCGTTATGACTGCTCGTACACTGCTTGCGTTCAATTCCTTCAGCGCTTCGATCTTGTCCGTGAAGTTCTTGACGGTAAAGATTCCATTAGTGCTGTTCAAGCCAGTGATTATGCTTGCCGACAATGGCGAATGGTCATTGTCAACTACTCCGATGTTTGCGCTGAACGGTATGTCTCTGCCGAAGATGGCAGTGAACAGCAGCATTATGAGAACTGGAAAAGCTATAGTCCAGAAGATGGTTCCTCTTTCTCTGAAAAACGTCTTAATGTCCTTGACGGCTATTCCTATGATTGAGTTCATGCTGTTTCCTCCGTGAGCTTCCTACCGCTCAATTTTATGAAAACATCCTCTAACGTAGGCTCAACGACTTCAATCTTTTCAGTCAAAACTCCTTGCGAACTCAACTTGTTTGACACTTCGGTCATTATCTCTAAAGGTTTCGTTGCTGAAATCTGAATCTCATCACCGAATAACGCACCGCCATATTCCTTCAAAATGGCAAGTGCCTTCTTCGTCTGTGTATCCTTTACCCTTACGTGTATCGCTGGTTCTCCTCCTATTGTCTCCTTCAAGACGCGCGGCTTGTCGAGAGCGGCGATCTTTCCTTTCTCCATTATGGCGACTCTGTCACAGATTTCGTCAGCCTCGTACATATCGTGGGTGGAGAGAAGCACAGTCTTGCCAGAATCCTTGAGGCTCTTTATCAGTTCCCAGAATTCCCTCTTGATGGTAGGGTCAAAGCCGACAGTTGGCTCATCCAAAATCACGATAGGCGGATCATGTATTATCGACGCAGCTAGATTCGCACGTCTTTTCATTCCGCCCGACAGGTGCCCCACCCTTCTGTTCAGGAACTCTCCGACGCCCAGAACCTTGGAGGAAAAATCAACTCTGTCCCTAAACTTCTTGCGGCTCATTGAATACAGCGAAGCTGAAAAAGCCAGATTCTCACGAACGCTCAACAAGTCATAAAGCAGAGTTTCTTGAGGGCAGAACCCGATCGAACCGCGCACCTTGTATGAATCCTTGACAAGGTCGAACCCTCGAACATTGACTCTACCACTGTCAAACCTTCTCAAGCCGCAGAGTATTTCCATCAACGTGGTCTTGCCTGCGACATTTGGGCCCAGAAGACCGAAAATCTCGCCTTCCTCAACGCCGAAAGAAACGCCATCAAGGGCTTTTACGTTGCCATAGTGTCTCGTCAGTTCCTCGACTTCAATGATCATTTTTCCACCATTCAAGGACTAGGTATTGCTCTTCTTGGAAAACATTCAGCTTCTACATGTTCAAGCTTAAAAAACGTTTCCTGCTGAAAGGAAAGATAGATTAGGCTAAATCTACGTGTCTTTGAACATATGTTTCACGCATGAAGCATTTTACACAGATGAAACTGGTCAATGAATGA
>JBGOYR010000114.1:0-3995 GCA_041479765.1 Bathyarchaeia archaeon
GGGCGAACCTTTTGATCCCTCCAAGCACAACGCTGTTGAAAAGGTGGAAAAGGAAGGAGTTGAAGATTGTACGGTGATTGAGGAAGTGAGAAAGGGTTATACTATGAGGGAAAAAGTGATTAGACCGAGCATCGTTAAGATTGTAGACAAACCTTTGTCAAATTCACAAAAAGGAGTATGTTCAAATGAGCAGTGTTAAACCAGGCGAAAAAGTCCTCGGCATCGATCTCGGAACAACAAACTCCGCAGCTGCCATTTTCGAGGGCGGAAGGGCAACCGTAATACCGAGCGCAGAAGGCCCGACAATGGCGGGAAAGATGTTTCCGTCTGTTGTAGCCTTCACCAAGGATGGACAACTACTGATAGGTGAAACAGCAAAAAGACAGACGACAGCCAACCCTGAAGGTACGATCTACGAGATCAAGAGAAAAATGGGCACCGACTACAAGGTGAACATCGCCGGAAAAGAGTACACGCCACAGCAGATTTCGGCCTTCATACTGCAGAAGATAAAGAAAGACGCTGAAACGTTCTTAGCTTCTTCAATAACGAAGGCCGTGATAACGGTTCCTGCTCACTTCAACGACAACCAGCGCCAAGCCACAAAGGATGCAGGAGAGATAGCAGGCTTCGAAGTAATGAGAATAATCAACGAGCCCACAGCCGCATGCCTAGCCTACGGAGTCGACAAGATCGAGAAAGAAATGAGAATACTCGTCTTCAGCTTCGGCGGCGGAACGCACGACGTGACCGTGATGGACTTCGGAAAGGGCGTCTTTCAAGTGCTATCAACCAGCGGCGACACGCAGATCGGCGGAACAGACTTGGACAAGGCCGTGATGGACTATCTTCTTGAAGAGTTCAAGAGACAAACAAACATCGACTTGCAGGGTGACAGAACAGCATTGTCAAGGCTGAAAGAAGCTGCCGAGAAGGCCAAGATCGAACTGTCAACGCTCATGGCAACGGATATTGACTTGCCATTCCTGTACTCTGATGCATCGGGACCCAAGCATCTACACATCACGCTGACCAGAACAAAACTTGAAGCCTTGGCTCAGCCGATCGTCCAGAAAACAGAAAGAACCATAGTGAAAGCCCTTGAAGACGCAAAGCTCACGCCCAAGGACATAGACAAGATCATTCTCATCGGCGGAATGACGAGAATGCCCTACGTGCAGCGGTTCGTGGAACAAATCATGGGCAAACCCGCTGAGCGAGGGGTAGATCCGATGGAATGTGTCGCCGTCGGGGCAGCCATTCAAGCCGCTGTTATCACAGGAGAAGTCAAGGACCTCCTGTTGCTGGACGTCACGCCGCTTTCTCTTGGCGTGGAAACGCTAGGTCACGTATTCACAAGGGTCATCGACAAGAACACAACTATCCCAACGAAGAGAAGTCAGATTTTCACGACGGCAGCGGATTTCCAGACGGCAGTTACGATTCATGTGCTTCAGGGAGAGCGGACCATGGCATCTGACAACGTATCGCTGGGAGTGTTCAACTTGGAAAACATTCCGCCTGCTCCGAGAGGGGTGCCTCAGATCGAAGTAACCTTTGACATTGACGCCAACGGAATATTGAATGTGACTGCGAAGGATTTGGGCACGGGGAAAGAGGCAAAGATAACGATTACGGCATCGACCAAGCTTTCGAAAGAAGAGAAAGAGAGACTAATCAAGGAAGCTGAACAGTTTGCGGATCAAGACAAAAAGAAACGTGAGGAAGCTGAGCTGAGAAACAATGCTGACAATCTGATCTACACGGCAGAGAAAACCAAGAAAGACCTTGCTGGAAAGATCACACAAGAGCAAAGCAGCAAGATAGACATGGCAGTCTCAGCTCTGAAGGATGCCATCGCCAGCAATGACATGGAGAAGCTGAAGTCGAAGTCTGAGGATCTTACTAAAGTGCTTCAAGAGGTCGGAACAGCGGTTTATCAGCAAGCGGCTGCAGAATATGCAAAACAGAAGGGGCAAGCTGGCGCAGGACCATCAACGGCAGAAGGCGGACCACCACCGACGGATAGCGAGGACAAAGTGGTTGACTCAGAAGACTACAAGGTGAAGTAGCCGTTCAAAACGGGCTTAACGAACGAGCCTCATCATGGATTCGATGGTAAAAAGCATGGCTAACAAGAGAGACTACTACGAAGTTCTAGGCGTCCGAAAAACCGCTTCTAAGGACGAGATAAAGGACTCGTACAGGAAGCTGGCCCTGCAGTATCATCCGGACAGAAACAAAGCTGCCGATGCTGAGGAAAAGTTCAAAGAGGTGTCAGAAGCCTATGCCGTCCTGTCAGACGACGAAAAGCGAAGACAATATGACATGCTTGGGCATGCAGGTTTTGATCAACGCTACACAAGGGAGGACATATTCAGAGGCGCAGACTTTGAATCCATACTCAGAGACCTCGGGGTCGGCTTCGGCATGGGTGGTGGCCTGTTCGACCTTTTCTTCGGTGAACGGGACTTTGGCGATCGAGTACCCGTGGGTCGCGACCTTGTCTATGACCTTGAAATCAGCTTAGAAGAGGCTGCAAGAGGAGTAGAGAAGGAAATCGAGATTCCCAGAACTGAGAAATGCGATGTGTGCAATGGCAGTGGCGCAGCCCTTGGCTCCACCGCAAGAACCTGTCCGAAATGTGGAGGAACGGGCAAGATTCAAAACGTCAACAGAAGCAGCTTTGGCATGTTCGTGCGAGTCCTACCGTGCTCAACTTGCAGAGGCAAAGGCAAGATCATAGATTCACCATGCAGGAAGTGCAGAGGCAGCGGTTTGGTCGAAAGAGAACGGCAGATCTCAGTTAGGGTTCCTGCTGGTATAGATGAAGGGTATCAGCTTAGGCTTCATGGCGAAGGAGAAACACCGCCGAACGGCGGCCAACCGGGAGATCTGTATGTTCGGATTCATGTCACACCTCACCAGTATTTCAAGCGAGGCGGAGACGATCTTCTGTACAATCTGACTATAGGTTTTCCGCAGGCAGCTTTAGGCTCAGAGGTTCAAGTACCCACGCTTGAAGGGAATACCGCAGTGATGATCCGCCCAGGAACGCAACCAGGTGAAATAATCAAACTAAGAGGCAAGGGCATGCCAAGATTCAGAGCGTACGGCAACGGCGACCTGCTCATGCGCGTGGACATAGCGGTTCCTGAGAGACTGACTCAGCAACAGAGAACCCTGCTTGAAGCATTAGCAAAGGAGTTTGACCAAGCTGTACAACCAAAAGGCCGCAGATTGAGGCTTTAGAGAATATTTCATGATGCCCGCTACTGAAGGCTCATCCTTCTTTATCATGATCCTAAGCTCTTCTTCTTTCCTAGGTCTTTCTCTTCGACGTTTCTGAGCAATACTTCGGAATCTGGAAACTGCTGACGTGGATTGCTGTTTTGAGGAATAGGCAAACACAGGAGGCCTGGATGCGTTGACTGATTGTTGTGGGCTACACGCTGTATCCAAGGCGTTTTGCCGCTTGGTCAATCTCTCTCAGCTGTTCGAGGCTCATCTGCGTGACTATCGGCGGAACAGAGATCTCTTCTTTCCGACCGTGCTCTGCTAGTTCCTGGGCCAGTTCCAACAGAATCTCTCTCTTCTCTTCATCAGTATGCGAAGCTTGCGCTATATTGCTGTACTTCTCCATGATGGATCGGTGCTGAAGCAAAAGCTCATCGACCAAGGTTTCAGCATTCTTCCCTTTCTTTCTCAACGCTGGAAAGAGAGCCTCTTCTTCAACGGTGAAGTGCAGCGTTATTCCATGCTCAAAGGCTTCAAGGAAGTCTTTTTGTATATCTGGAGGTCTCTCCGTACCTCCAGCCGTACGCTTCTGAAGAAGATCTATCAACGCTTTCTCAAGAAGATTCACTCTTGTGAAGATCTCCGAGTGTTCCTTGTGCAACGATTCCCAGGTGCCCAACCTGATGCCCTCGATTGGTGCTTCCGTCTTACTAGTATAAAGTTATTAGGAAATCAAAATGCAGACCGTTGCTCAGCTA
>JBGOYR010000115.1:0-3964 GCA_041479765.1 Bathyarchaeia archaeon
AGAACTGGAATTGAAGGAGTCATTTTCGAAAGTACTCAACACAGGGGAAATGCTTGGTCTCCTTCTGAGGAGGAAGGTGGTTGGTGCTGACTTTCTGTATGAGGTGTTTCCAGGCTTGGGGCTCTGGGAGAAAGTCAAACCTGTTGTGGAAGGTGAGAGAAAGAGGCATGGCATTCCGAGAATCTTCGAGTGCTTTGAGTATTACTACAATGAAATGAAGAAAAGAGAACAGAAACTCCAGCAAAAAGGTGCCAATAATGGTTGAGGTTGACATACAGGCAATTTCTGTAGTAGTAGCCTCTGCAAGCGTTGTGGCTGGAGTCATATACTATGCTCTTCAGCTTAGACATCAAGCTAGGGCTAGACAAGACATGGTCAAGACAAGGCAAGCAGAAATTCTCATAAGGCTTCACTCAGCTTTCAGCACGAAAGAAATGTGTGAAGCAGCACTCAAGTACATGTCTTCAGAATACAAAGACTATGATGATTTCGTCGAGAAGTATGGATCACTTATTGCTGAAGGACAGGTTCAAACAGTATTCGTAATGATTGGAATGTTCTTTGAAGGAATAGGTGTTCTTCTGAAAAATAGACTCGTAGACATAGATCTTGTCACTGACCTCTTCACAGTAGAGATGTTCTGGCTAAAAATGAAGCCATTAGCCAAAGGCTTGAGAAAACAGTACAACAACCCACAGCTTTGGGAATGGTTTGAATATCTCTACACTGAGATGAAGAAAAGAGAACCAAAACCTTAGTCAAAAGCCTAGCATCTCCCAACAATACCTGAGAATCGTATACACAGACAAACTGAGCTTTGTTCCAAAGCATGGTCGTTCAGCGGTGGGCCACTTTTCCATGTCTATCCACCCTTTCCAGAAACCCGACAACATGAGGCAGAACAAGATCACTCCGATAGCGTGTCTCAAGATGCCCAAGGTTGGGGAAGGAGACGAAAGTCGCGTTAGGAATGGTCTCCGCACACCTTTTTGCTCCAGAGTAAACGGTGTCCCCTTCGCCAGCAAAAAAGAGGCATGGAATACTAATGGCTGGCAAGACGTATTCAATGCTACGCATCCAGTCCTCTGTCGATGCAAGAGCAATCAGAGCTTCTAAGTCGTTGGCCATCAATCTCGCTTTCAACTGAGGTGTCAATCTTGGGCCAAGGGTTTTCTCATACCAGGCCGATGCGAACTCCGATAGCGCAGGCTCGGGCATCGTATGAAGCTTGGTACACAATTCGAGAACAAGGTTAGGTTCGCCTGGGTCTACGTATGGGCTAGCGCCTCCTATTATCAGGCACTGGAAACGCTCGAGAGCGTGTTCTGCAATCCCGAAGCCAATCCATCCGCCCATCGAATAGCCCATGAAATGAGCCTTATTGACGTCAAGGTCGTCCAGGATTCTTACAACATCGGCCACAAGAGTCTTCAACTTGTAGGCATGAGGGTCATGGGGTTTTTCACTACCGCCATGTCCCCTCACGTCGATGAGAATGAGCTGATAATTTTTCTTCAACGGTTCTACGTAGCCAGAGTCACGCCAAGATTCCAAATTACTACCAAATCCATGTAGAAGAACAAGCGGAGGCCCCTTCCCTTCAACTTCATAATGAATTCGGACTCCATTGTTGTCAGCGATTGGCATAGTCTTCACCAAAGCCAATTCGCTTTATCTGCTTATATACTGTTCCTGTTGATTGATAGCGCAGGCTCTTGATATGTCCGTTTTCTGACACTGTTCCTTGGCGGGCTCTCTTAGGAACACTATTCCTTGGAGGTGCTTTCAAAGAACAGTGTTCCTTGGTGGTGCCAGAATTGTCTTAAACTCTGTTGGCAACATAGTTTAGAGGTGAGTCGTGTTTGGTTAATCTTGTTGAAGATTGGGAGGTTCTTGAAGGCTATGCGGGAGACAAGCAGGGCTATTTTCAGGTGCTTAGCAATGACGAAGCCTCACAAAACCATAATCGACAAGAGCCAGGTAGAAAATGGACAATTAGCCCAGCTGACGGCAGCCTTGCGACAGCAGATGCTTAAAGAAATCCGAGAAAACCAGTCTCAAGAAAGTATAAATTCGCACCTGGGATTTGGTAGCCCGGGAGAGATTCGAACTCTCGTCAGCGGCTCCAGAGGCCGCCATGTTTGACCACTGCACCACCGGGCTTTTCGGTTAATTCTAAGAACTGAATGTCCCATGTAATAACTTTAACGTTAGACCTGGGCAAGAATGAGAGAGGATTATTCTTGTTTTTTCGTGGCGTCTTTGACGCAGTTGCATTCTTGGCTGTCTGGGCTCCAGTTTTCGCAGTGCCACAAGGTCTGCACTACAGGGTCTTGGCTGTCTGAAAGCCGTTTGCCGCAGAACACTTGGTCTGGATAGTTGTAAGCCGTGTGGCGACCGCAGTTTCCGCAATACTTCTTTGTCTCCGCGTTTCTCTTCATCCAGCTTCCTCCACTGCTTGAAGTTTTTGACGTTCATGGTTTGGAACACGTTTGAAGCTTCCAGTCAATCTTTCAACCACCGACGCAACCATGATAGGAAAAACGATCATCGCGTCTCCGACAACTGTAGTTTTGTCCGCTTTCTTTTTCACTTTCCCCCAGCTGACAGTCTCCTCCAAAGTTGAGCCCGATAATCCTCCAGTTTCCGGGCGATCCATCGTGATAAGAACCGCATAATCCATACCTCTCCCAGAGGCTAAAGCGGCTGACTGAACCGTGTTTCTTGGGACGCCCCCGCCTAAAATGATCATTCCGTTTTTGGCTGAACGTTTGCACAAACCGACTATTTCGGGCACGTCTTTGAAGGCATCCAAGACGAGCCTGTGCTTAACGTTCTTTCGCGAAGCATGAAGCCAATGCGCAAATCCAAACTCTGAATCACGGACAGCGGGAAGGAAAATTGGCACTTCAGCCTCGTAAGCCGTGCGCAGAATAGAATCCTTGTCTCTAATCCTTTTCCCCAGTTCTCTGGTGAACTCGTTTGAACCTAACGGTTTGCCGCTGTTCTCTTCTGCTATCTGGTCGAATATGCCGGTAAGCTGGTAGTCCAGCTTCACGAAGTCTTCTTCAGGCACAAAAATGTCGTAGATACGATAAATATGATACTTGTAAAGCACAAAGTCGTCCACAAGCCAGTGACCTTTGTAATGGTGACCGCCTAAACCTTCAAGCGCATCGTGAACCATGTTAGCGCCCGTGCTCACAACCACGTCTACAAGCCTCTCGCGAATGAGATCAGCAATAAGTGACCGCATTCCAGCCGGAACCATGGCACCGGCCAAAGCCAGAAAAATCGTGCAATCATCGTCTCGAACCATGCGTTCGTATATGTCACAAGCTTGGGCAAGTCTTCCTGCACCAAAGGAGCCTGAGCGTTTGAACTGTTGAATCAGTTCGTCTACAGAAAGCTTCTCGTTGATTTTTATATGCTTCACTGGCTCTTGAAGAAAATCTTTTCGCTGCATCAAGAATCACGTCTAGAAATAACTACTTTAGCGATCTAGACAAAAATATTTTTCTATCCTCAACGCTCGAGACAGGTGATAAACTCGCCGAAACAGAGAAAACACATCTCAAAACGCTTGCCTTCTGCAAACTGCAAAGAAACCTTGCGTCTCGTCTAAGTGCTATTTGACTACTAGGACAGGGCAGAGTGCGTGGTGAATCACGCCGTCGCTGACGCTTCCTAGAAGCAGGCTTCTTATGTGGCTTACTCCTCTGGCACCCATAACGATCAGGTCGAAGTTGTCTTCTTTTGCCGTTCTAACGATTTCTTGAACGGCATGTCCTTCAACGAGCATGGCTTTAACAGCAACGCCTTCAGTTTTCGCTCTTGCTTCCCCGTCCTTCAGGATTCTCTCGCCTGTCGTGCGAGCGGCTTCCACTACTCTCGAGATTTCGGTCGCGTTCAAGATTGGGATTGTCGGTGAACTCAGCGTGGTTGGTTCAGGCAGTATAATTGG
>JBGOYR010000116.1:0-3929 GCA_041479765.1 Bathyarchaeia archaeon
AGTTCGGCTCTCCTTCCGACGCAGAATTGTTCGAACCCTCGGAGTTCAGGGACCTTCAGGTAGGCGTTTTCCACTTCACCTGCATCGTTCAGGAATATTGAGATGCTTCCGTGGCCTTCAAGCCTGGTTATTGGGTCTATGAGTATTTCCTTCATTTTTTCATCACTTTCCTCCTAAGAATCGAAGACGGCAAAGAATACATGTAAAACGTGCCAATGGGATCTTTAATCTGATTCATCAGTTCCTCAACTTCCGTGTCCGAGTATTTCTCCTTCTCCTCCTCTAAGCCAAGAATGGAGGCCAGAGCGCTTATCATGGCTGCACCTTGTTCCGGCGAGTTCGGACATGGGCCGCCGCATCCCGTGCAGGGCATGTCAACCGTTAAGCACTGAGCACCACAACCGCTGCGCGTTCCGGGACCCATGCAGATTATGCCTTGTTCAAGCAAGCATCTTT
This sequence comes from Bathyarchaeia archaeon, assembly GCA_041479765.1. Lineage (GTDB taxonomy): Archaea > Thermoproteota > Bathyarchaeia > Bathyarchaeales > Bathycorpusculaceae > DATKKK01. Next base: position 457 of record JBGOYR010000116.1, read on the forward strand.
CTGGTTCTGGAGCCTTCTCGTGAACACGATATATCTTGGAGATTTTCTTGTTCTCCTTCTTGCGCGGGCACTCATCGCACACCGACCGTAGCGGCGCAAGCACTGAGCCTTTGGGCGGAAGCTGATTCTTCGCAATCGCGTCCACAGCGTTCAGTATTAACTTGACTGGAGGTGGACAGCCGGGCAAGTAATAATCAACGTCGACGGTTTGATTCAAGGTCTTAACAGTGTCATAGAACTCTGCAATCTTCAACACGCCCTCTCTCACTTCAGTCTTGGGCTGAGGAACAGTGCCGCTTGGGTTGACCACTGACTTTTCTTTCAAGTAAACGGTCTCGAAGATCTCCTTCGCATCGTGCAAATTCGCCAAGCCTGGAACACAACCTTCGTGTGCACAAGAGCCGAAAGCCACGAGCGTTTTCGCCTTCTTTCTCAGGAGTTTCGCCATGTGTTCCTGCTCCGAGTTGCGCACAGACCCGTTGAAGAAGCAGATGTCGATGGACTTGTCAGGCATGGCTTCAATGTCCTTGTACTTGATATCCATGGCCACAGGCCAAAACAGTATATCCGCTATTTGTATCACGTCAAGTATTTTCTCGTTTATGTCCAGCACTGCGATTTCGCATCCACCACAGCTTGCCGCCCAGTAGAACGCCAGTTTCAGTTTTTCATTCGGCATGCTATTTCCCACCTTCAACCTGTTTCACAAGTTTAGAAACGTCAACACGAAGTTCACCTAAAGCCAGCTCATCAGCTTTCATGCCCATCGCCAAACCGAGCAACTGCGGATAATGCAGTATCGGAATCCCATAAACCTCGTTAAACGTCTTCTCAATCCTGAGTTCATTAGTATCATACATTATGTGACAGAACGGGCAAATCGTGACCAGCGCTTGCGCCTCAACCGACTTTATGTGTTTCAGCTTGTCCCTCGCAAGCTCCAACGCAACCTTGTCGCTCACACCTACGCTGGGCGCACCACAACACTCAGTCTCATCCATATAATCCAAACACGTCGCGCCCGTCGCCTCAATCAACGTCTTTAGCGTCTTCGGGTCTTCAGGATCGTCAAAACCGATAAATTCCTTTGGTCTCAGAATGTGGCAGCCGTTGTGTTCAGCGACTTTGAGCATAGTAAGCGGCTTGACAACAGAGTCTTTGATCTTTTCTAATCCTACGTTCTCGATCAGCACTTGCATGAAATGCTTCGCGTCCACAGTACCCTTGAACTCCAGCCCTGCCTCTTTCAAGTGATGGTTTATCTCGTCGCGCAACGCTTTGTCTTCCTTCAGCATCTTGTTGACTTTCTTCAGAGTTCCAGCGCAACCAGGGCACAACGTGATAATGTTCAAGCCTTTCTGTTCAGCCATGGCCAGATTCCGCGCCGCCAGAATGAGCATCATCTCGTGGCTCACGGGATCAAGCGGAAGACCGCAACAGTTGAATTCAGGCATCTCGACAAGTTCAATGCCTAGCTTTCCAAGAATCTTTCGTGCTGAGATTTCGAAAGCCGCCACACGGTAGGGTATTGCACACCCGAGAAACATAAGATACTTGTTTTCAGCCATCTTTTACTCAGCCTTCTTCTGAACATGCTTTAGGAAGCCTATGCCGCGAAGCGACTTGCACACGCTCTCAGAGTTGCCCTTAGGCAATGGTGGAAGCCCTTGGGTTTCTCGTTTCTTCACTCTTAGTTCTGGAATCTTGTAGGCGTAGCCCGATTCGAGTATGCTTGAAGCCTGCTCCTTGAAAACTTGAGGAATGTGACCTTCCTCAGCCGCCAGATTTCTCAACACGCGTATGACACTGGCGACTTCAACATCTTGGGGGCAGCGGTCTGTGCATGTGAAGCATGCTGCACACAACCACAAGGTGTCGCTGTCCAACACTCTGTTCTTCAACCCAAGTTGTGTCATGCGAATGATCTGTCTCGGCCTGTAGGTTTCGCTGAACCTTGCAACCGGACAGTCTGAGGTGCACGTTCCACACTGAAAACAGCGCATCAGCTTTTCGCCACCGTGCATCTTCGAGATTTCATACTTAAACTTCGGGTCCATTTCCGAGGCCTTTATCGGTTTCTGAGCCGTTTCGGTCATCAAGCCTCAATCTCCTTGCCCTTCAACGGGTTTGGTCCCAGTTTCTTGATCTCGTCGACCATGTCCCGCACGACAGCCGCAAACTTGTCTCCTTCACTGGCTGAGATCCATTCCAGCCGCAAACGTTCAGGCTCTATTCCGAACTCTTTCAAAGTTTTCCTTAGTAGTGTTATTCTTCGCAATGCTTTGAAGTTCCCGCTTATGTAATGACAGTCAGAGGGCAGGTGACAGCCAGCTACAAGAACGCCATCTGCGCCATCCTTGAACGCTTCAAAAACGAACACAGGATCTATTCTTCCGCTACACATGACACGAATGATTCTGATGTTTGGAGGGTACTGGATTCTGCTTACACCTGCTAGGTCTGCGCCTGCGTAGGCGCACCAGTTGCACAGGAAACCGATTATCTTCGGTTCAAACCCGTTGTTTTCGGTCATGCTTTTACCTCGCACAAGGTGGCTTTGACTTGGGCAAGTATCTCGTCAGTTGTGAAGTGGCCCATCATGATGGCTTTAGTTGGACATGCCGTACCACATGCGCCGCAGCCTTTGCACAAGGCTTCTAAGACATGCGCAATGGGCTTGCCATCTCGGTCTTTCATTTCAATTGCCCCGTACGGACACAGATATTCACAGACTTTGCATCCACTACATAAATCTTCGTTCACGTTTGCGACGATTCCTTCCATCTCAAGCGTCTTTTTCGAAAGTATAGTGGTTGCCCTTGCTGCAGCTGCGCAGGCCTGTGCTATGCTCTCGTCAATGTACTTCGGCGAATGTGCCATTCCGCACAGGAACACGCCTTCCGTGGCGAAGTCCACTGGCCGGAGTTTCATGTGCGCCTCCAAGAACGAGCCGTCCTTAGTCAATGGCACTTTGAGCATCTCTGCCACACGTTTGTTGTTAGGGTTCGGAATGGTGGCAGCACTCAACACTACGACATCTGGCTCAACCTCTACCTCTTCTCGTATCACAGGTTCGTAGAAAGTGACCTTTAGCTTCCCATTCTCATTGCTAACTTGAGGCTTTCTCTCGTCTCCGTAATTGACGAATAGTACTCCTTTCATTGCAGCCTCGCGGTAATAGTCTTCTTTGAAGCCATATGATCTCAGGTCTTTGTACAGAACGTAAACTTCGGTTTCAGGACTTACTTCTTTGATCTTTAAGGCGTTTTTGACGGCTTGTCCGCAACAGATTCTTGAACAGTTTGGTCTTTCTTCGTTTCTGGCGCCCACGCATTGGATCATAACCACGTTTTTGGCCTTGAATTCGCCGCTTGCAAGTTTTTCTTCGAGCTCATGTTGCGTCATGATCTTCTGGTCTTTGCCGTAGAGGTATTCGGTGGGCTCGTACTCAACTGCGCCTGTTGCCACTATCA
>JBGOYR010000117.1:0-3901 GCA_041479765.1 Bathyarchaeia archaeon
GAAAGAATGAGGGAATAATGTCGTTTAACCTCATAACTGAGTTATTCAGAAACAACAAACTTGGTGATTACTTTAATGAAGAGTTTTCAATGCTTGAGCACTACAAGTATAAGCAGTTTCTCAGAAACACAAAGAATGCTTACATCACTATTCTTCCTAAAGAACTTGTAATGCAGATAGCTAACAGCAAACCAGTTACTTACAGTGCAATAAGGTGCTATCTTGATAGAAGAAAGATAAAGATGAGATTGAAGGAACTCAGGTCTTACTATGCTTCATTCATGGTTAGACACAGCATCATAAGCGAAGAAGTTGATTTGCTTCAAGGTAGAGTACCTAAGTCTGTTTTTGTTAGGCATTACTTGAAAGAGAATTCTGTAGAGTTGAGAGATAGAGTGATGACAGCTTTGACACAGCTAGAGCAATCGTTCTAGCTTCTATCTTTCCTTAGGTAGTCTGCTAGGGTTACAAAAGACAATTGCCTAAGAATCGTGTCACACTTGTAGCTTATGAGAAACGAGTCAGCTATTTGATATTCTGTAATCTCTGCTTTGAATTCCTTGATAAATTTGGCATAGTCTGAATAGTTTTTGTGGGCTGAAATAAACGCTCTCTCAGTACTTGTGCCCCTTCCAGAAGAGATGAACAGCAAATTTGGGTGTTTCTCTACAAATTCCTTACATTTTCGCATCCTTTCTTCTGGATTGGCTGGAGGTTTGAAGGCTGCAAGAGTGATGGCGATCATCTCTATGCCCAGCTTATTCATGTCAGGAATCATAGTGTAATCTTGTATGACTCCTTCTTTCTCAAGATTCTTTATCATTCTGCTAACTGTGGGCTGAGAAACACCAATAAGTCTTGCTAGTTCCCTGTCACTTCTTCTGCTATTCTTCATAAGCTCGGAAACAAGCTTCAACTCAGTATCTTTCACAAGGTTCCCCCAGTATCTATTCTCAAAGCTGATTTAAAACCTTGCAGAAATGCTATCACTATATCCTTCCCTGTAACCATTGTATCAGCTTCTCTCTTCTCCAGAAGATACAAAAAAATGATTAGCCCTGAGAGATTATTAGACTTGTGAAAGAGCATTCTAGAAGAGAATCAAACGGTATCAGATTGCTTTGGTTTGGACAACAATCTTCTCTGCAGGATTGACAGCAGAACAAATGCCCAACAGACTGCTAGGATTATGCTTGTGCCAAATAGAGCATTCCTTAATGGATGCAGCCGCATGGAGAAAGTAATCCAACGGTCTGGATGAAGCTCTCTTATGAGTTCTTGAATATGGGGCTCTTGTGAATTGACACCATGTTCAAAACCAAGTACGTAAGCTATTGCTATAGCTTGGATGACAGTTGCCACGATTAGGATTACAACAATTGCCTTGAATGTTCTGTTCATGATTGTCTTATCTACTCAAGAAACGTATAGTTAGACTTTCATATAATTCTAGGTTTTAGAACAGCCAAGAGTTCTATGGTTCGAGACCAGTCACTGTGTTTATTAGACTTGTGAAGAAAGATTCTAGACCACTCTTCCATCAATGATATGCAATATTATTCTACGTTTCGGAAGGAGGCAGAATTATCTGGGTTAAGAGACTTGGCAGAATCCTGACAAAACTTTAAATCTGACAGACGCCAAGCTACTTTTAGGAGTCCAAGCGAAATGGAAGCTTTAAACCTAGAAAGAGCGCCAAACCGTGACAGGTTGGCTTTGCGCGGCGACGAGAGATCGCCTCCACCCGAAGGTTATTTTTGGCATACTCAAGAAGAGCCGTGCCCGGCATGCGGAAGCCAGCTACTACTACGAGAGACTTACTGGTTTCTGGCTGAAGTGTCCATGCTGCGGCTGGAAAGGATGGTGAATCAGGATGAGCCTCACGCACGCATTCACGATCTGCCAAACCGTCGGCTTCAGAAGCGACATTCCAGAGGATATCCAATCAAGAATCATGGCTCACGCGCTTAAACACTTCAAGGCGCCAACCGACTTTGTGATCTACGAGACGGAAGAAGTGCCAGAGCATTTCGAAGACGAAGGCAGAAGCCTATCCACCTTCATCCCGGGCACTATGAAGAAGGTTTATGCGAAACTGGACGATTATGGGCCGCCCGATAAATGGGATGAACTATATGATAAGGAAGTGGCGGACGAGCTCAAGAAGGGGATACATGGAAGATTCGTGGTAACTTTCATGTTGGCCGAAGAGTACTGAGGCGTATAGCATGCAGAGGAAAAAGGGTAAGTTCTGGCCACAGGTGAGAACGCAGATTTACGAGAAAGCGCAACAACTCTTCCAGGAGCAGCAAGCACGCACGATGAGCCATGATTTCAAGGGCATAACGGCGACAAAGAAAGAGCTCCGCGAAGCAGGCTACGTTTACACGGCTAAGCTTATCGTCCTTAGAAACCTTTGGCGTCAGAACAAGGGAACGCTTACAGTTGAAGAGGAGACTGAAGATGCCGATCGCTGAAGATGGCAAACAGGTCTGCGACGGCTGCGGCAGAAACATTGACGAGCAACTTGGCGGCTGCATGTGCCCACTTTGCGGAAGACTCTACTGCAACGAATGTGAACCAGACAGTGAAATACTGAACGTGCTCGTGAACCCGGATGGACCAGACTATAAGAAGTATCAAGAGATGTGCAAAATCTGCTATGTTAGATGGCAGAAGAAGAACGCGAAGCCGGGATCTTTAGATGCCTATTTTCAAACCTAAACACCTTAACTTGATCCTTCAGGGCAAGAAAACGCAGACCCGCCGAATCAGCAGATACAGACTCAAAATCGGCAAAGCCTACGCCATCCGCAGCAAAATGCTCGAACCCGCCCAAGCCAGAATAGTCATAACCCGCGCCTGGAGACAACAACTCCGGAATCTCACGCCGGAAGACGTCCGCAAAGAAGGCTTCAACAGCTTCACCGAGTTCAGGCAAGCATGGATACAAATATATGGTACGTGGAATCCGGACCAAATCGTCACGGCCTACGAGTTCCGCCTACTCGCGCGCGCTAGATAAGACTTGCGAAACAAAGTTCTATTCCACGAAATGACCAAACTTATGATGTTGAACGTCCCCTCGCATGTGCTCAGGTGCAAACGCAATGAGCAACAAACACAATCTCGTGTTGTATATCGATAGAGAATTGGTGCAAAAGTCTCGTGAATTAGGCTTCAATCTTTCAAAGACGTTTGAAAACCATTTGAAACAGCTAACCACACAATTCTCACACGTAAATGAAGCAAAAAATGTTAATTCTTTCGTTTGGTGCGTTCGGAGGGATTAGGCCTCAAATGGGGTCAAGTCCAACGTCTGGCGCGCGCCAGCCCGTTGCTAAATTCTGAAAGTTGACATTTTAATGTTTAAGCATGTTTGAGTCTGAATATCTAGGGTGAAGGATGGAGAAACCTGAATTTTCATGCGCCATCCTGTCTAAGCTGAACTTGGATGATATCGAGAAAGTTGTCAAGGAAGCTTACCATAAAGAAGATGGGCCGGGCAGGCCGCCCAGGAAACCGATGGGCATATTCAAAGCGTTAATCGTGAAGAGGCTTCAGCAGATTCCAAGCGAGAGAGAACTTTGTCGGCGGTTATGGAAAGACGATAACTTGAGAGAGCTCTGCGACGTCGAAGCGGAACAGAATCCTTATCATCCATCGCAGTTGTCGCGGTTCAAGAAACGCGTCGGCGCCAGAAGGCTTCAAAGAATAATGAACAAGCTGCTCAAGGAACTGTTGAAGAGAGGCGTCATTGGCGGTGAAACCGTAGTGTTGGACGCTACCTTCGTCAAGGCTTACAGTAGAAGAGACCCGCACGAGAACAGTCGTGGAAAGTCTGATCCTGAAGCTAAGGTGGGCAGGAACGGCAAAACCTACGAGCTCGGCTACAAACTAC